>NZ_JAELTK010000003.1:0-131232 GCF_016428765.1 Delftia sp. ASV31 | reverse complement strand
CACCGGCATCCAGCACGGGCGCCTGGGCCACGCCGTGCTCGGCCAGCACGCGCCAGGCGTCGTTGACACCGGCCTCGGGCGATACCGTCACGGCCTCGTGGCTCATCACGTCGGCCACGGTCTGCAGGGGCTGGCGTGGCTGGCTGGGGCCTTTTTCCGTGGAAAGATAGGCATCGACCGCTCCGCGCAGCCGCGGCGCGGGCTCCGGCGCGCCGGCAGGCTGGCCCGCGAGGTCGGCCAGGATGGCGGGGAACGAGGCGGTGGCGTCGCCCGCCATCACGTCGGCCGAGCGCGTGCGCAGGGCCTGCGGGCGTTGTACGCGGCGCACGGGCGCCACCTGGCCCAGCCGCTCGGCGGGACCGCGAAACATCTGTCCGTTGGGACCGAAGACAAAAAACATGGGAGCTCCCGGGTGCGCAAACCGCTGTGGGCGGCATATCGGAAGTATCGGCGCTGGCGCGGGATTTCTGTAGCGGCAAGACCCCCAACGCCCAGGGGCGGGCGCTGCCATGGCGATACCGCCTAAAATTGCCGGCTATGCTCGATATCCTTCTTCTTCGCAAAGACCTTGACTCGGCCGTCGCACGGCTGGAGACCCGCAAAAAGCCCCAGGCCTTCCTGAACGTGGAGGCCTTCCAGTCCCTGGAAGCAGAGCGCAAGTCCCTGCAGACACGGACCGAGGAGCTGCAGTCCAAGCGCAACCAGCTGTCCAAGCAGATCGGCATGCTGATGGGCAAGGGCGAGAAGGACGCTGCCGAGGCCGCCAAGGCCGAAGTCGGCAGCCTCAAGACCGAGCTGGACCAGTCGGCCACGCGCCTGGAGCAGATCCAGGCCGAGCTGCAGACCATGCTGCTGGCCGTGCCCAACCTGCCGCACGACAGCGTGCCCGTCGGTGCGGACGAAAGCGGCAATGTGGAGGCGCGCCGCTGGGGCACGCCCAAGACCTTTGATTTCGAGGTCAAGGACCATGTGGACGTGGGCCAGCCGCTGGGCCTGGATTTCGACATGGGCGTCAAGCTGTCGGGCTCGCGCTTCACCGTGATGAAGGGCCCCATCGCCCGCCTGCACCGCGCCCTGGCGCAGTTCATGATCGACCTGCAGACCGACTCGCATGGCTATACCGAGTGCTATGTGCCCTACGCCGTCAATGCCGACTCGCTCAAGGGCACGGGCCAGCTGCCCAAGTTCGAGGGCGACCTGTTCGCCGCCAAGAAGGGCGGCCAGGATGGCGAGCCCGTGCCCGACAACGCGGCGCTCTACCTGATTCCCACGGCCGAGGTGCCGCTGACCAACTTCGTGCGCGACGTGGTCGTGGCCGAGGACCAGCTGCCCATCAAGCTCACGGCCCACAGCCCCTGCTTCCGCTCCGAGGCCGGCAGCTACGGCCGCGACACGCGCGGCATGATCCGCCAGCACCAGTTCGACAAGGTCGAGATGGTGCAGATCGTGCATCCGGAAAAGAGCTACGAGGCGCTGGAAGAAATGACGGGCCACGCCGAGGCCGTGCTGCAGAAGCTGGGCCTGCCCTACCGCGTGATGAGCCTGTGCACGGGCGACATGGGCTTTGGCGCGGCCAAGACCTATGACCTGGAAGTCTGGCTGCCTGCGCAGAACACCTACCGCGAGATCAGCTCGGTCTCCAACTGCGAGGCCTTCCAGGCCCGCCGCCTGCAGGCACGCTTCAAGAATGCCCAGGGCAAGAACGAGCTGGTGCACACGCTCAACGGTTCCGGCCTGGCCGTGGGCCGCACGCTGGTGGCGGTGCTGGAGAACTACCAGAACGCCGACGGCTCGGTGACCATCCCCGAGGCGCTGCGCCCGTACATGGGTGGACAGACTTTGCTGAAGGCCTGAATTTTTAGGCTATAATTTCAGCTTCGACGCTGCGGAGAGGTGGCAGAGTGGTCGATTGTACCTGACTCGAAATCAGGCGTACGTGCGAACGTACCGAGGGTTCGAATCCCTCCCTCTCCGCCAATGTGTCAGCAAACAAGCGCCTTCCGAGGCGCTTTTTTGTTGTGCCCATCACTGCGCAAGGTGCTTGGGCGACGGTACGGTCAGGCGCTGCACGAAGGAGCGCGCATGAAGCATCTCCAGTGCCTGGATGAGCTTGGCTTCACAATGAGGTGTCTATCAACCACTTGTGAGGCTCCATGCATCCGAAGCACCCCGCCATCGAATTTCTGGCAACCCTTCCACAGTTCCAACTGAAGTTCGGCACGAGCGACTGGTATCTATTCGACATGCGCAACGGCACTGTCGTGTCGGCGGTCGATTCGGATGAGCCGAAATATAGGGATGCGATCGAACTTCGATTTCCTGGCAGCGAGCCCTTTGTGGCAGAGCTCGGCCCGTATCTTGACCTGCAGGTGATGGAGGCAGCGGTGCTGATGCACCTGTCTGAGGAAGAGCGAGAGGACTCCCAGAACTTGGCAAATGCTGCTTGGCGGCGAGCTCAAGAACGCGACCTCTCCTAAGATTTGGCCCTCGCCAGACGCGATGGCTGGATGTTAAAGCTTTAACAAAAATCAAAGAATCAAAACGCCCCGCAATCCCGCATGGATGCTGGGTTTCGGGGCGTTTCTGTTTGATTAACAAAATTCAAACGGGGAAAATCTTCTGCGCGTGAGGAACAGGGCGGTCTAGAGGCCGAAAGCCTGGGGACTTTGCATAGCCCCCCCCGTGACTGCCCAAGTGAGCTTGATTGAAAATCGGAAGGGAGTTCTTGGCCTACCAAGTGGGCGTTGGAGTTCTTCAACGAATCACTGTGCGGTGCCATATAAGTATCCTACTCAGGCTCGCTAACCATGGTAAGCATCTGGCCCAATCTATTGCGAATAAGTTGATCTATCTCTATTTGTTTTGGCATTAATTCTGAAGTGTATGATTCTATTTGCTCTTCAGATAGATGATGTCCAGCTAGTAATTTGTTTAATGCGTCGCTTTTTATATTTGCGAGCCGCTGTGAATATTCTGCAAGCTTTTTACCCTCATCAAAATTAAGAAAAGGAGCCGCCATGCGTATAGCTCCTATCAAATCATTTTGAGACTCATACATCTCTGTGTTCTTCGAAAGTCTTTTTTCTAAGGGTATAAGGTGAGCAATTTTAAGATGGGTGAGTAAATCTCGCGCCTGTGAATCTGCCGCATTATGTAAGCGGTCAAGTGCTTGGAATTTTTTCTCTGCCATTCGGACTGCCATCGCTTTTTTTACATCTTGACTGGCTTTGAGTGCTTCAGTCTGAGCGATGAGAGATGTTCGATAAGATTCAAGGTCGCGTGCATAGCTCGCCTTCGCTGACTCCAGATCTTTCTGATGCTGAGCTTTGATGTTTTCAATGTCTTTATTAAGCCAGTGGGCGATTTGGCTTTTCCCAAGAAATGCTGCGACAGCTAGTAGTGATGCACTGATTCCTCCGCCAGCTAGCCCTGCCCATAAAAATCCTGCAGCATCTGTCATGTTTCACCTCTCTATAGGACGTTAAATTGTGACATCACCAACGCAACAAAGCCCCGCTGGGCGAACCATGCGGGGCTTTGTTGTGTCTGGGCCTGGCTGTGCTTACGCGCGCACGACCTTGACCACTGCGAAGGTCTGCGGGTAGGGAATCACCACATCAGCGCGGACGTGCCAAGCAAAGCCGATTTCGCCGGTGGATGCGAATACTTGCGCAGTAGTTGGATGCTCACGTTCTCGCGCAGCAGGCAGTTGCGGCCATAAAAAAGGCCCGCGTTGGCGGGCCGTGCTCAGATCTCGAGGGCCTTGCGGTCCTTGCCTTCAATCCAGCGCGGCGGTTTGCCCCGGCCGGTCCAGGTGGCTCCGCTGGCGGGGTCGCGGTATTTGGCCACGCCAATGCTGGCGGACTTGGCCTTGCCGGTGCTGAAGATGTCATCCTGGGTCAGACCGAACTGCTCGACGAGTTCGCGGACCTTGGCGATGACTCCGCCTTTTTCCGCCTTCAGGGTGGCGGCGATCTTTGCCTCAAGCTCGGCCTTCTGCTGGAGGAGGGTTTTGTAATCTGCTGTCATGTATTCCTCATGGATAGTGTGCTACACAATGACGCATTCTATGGAGACAGGGCCCATGTCGCATGTGGGACATCGTTGGTGTTTGCACCTAGCCTCTGCTCCGACTGCCCCCAGGCGCTGTGCGCGGACCGGGCCTAGGCCTCGGCAAATTCGCGCCTGGCGCTGAAGTGCAGGATTTCGGAATCCTGCGCTCCCCCCTGTCTTTGAATGACGATGGTGCCGTTGGAATGCAGATAGATGCGGATGCCCGGCAGGGTGTCCGAATCCAGATGGCAAGGGCTTTTGTCGAGGTTTTTCCAGCCATGTTCTGCGCACAGCGTGCGTTGCCGCATGCGATTGAGCAATTCACGGCGAGCGCCGGCGCCTTCGCAGATGCGCATCCAGAGCAGCAGCAGCATGTCGTGTGCCTCCTGGCGGGATGAGCAGGGAGGCATGTGCTTCAACTGGTTCAGCAGGGTGAAGAACCGTTCCTCTGCGCTGATTTCGAGTGCCATGGTTGCCTCCTGTGTGCCTGGATATGCATCAAAGTGTAGGCAGGCCCGGTTCCGCGAAGGCGCGGCGTTTGGCGACAGCGCCAGTGGCGTTTTTTCCTGCGTGTTTGCAGGATTTCTGCCAGGGCGGCTGTCATGGCCCATGCCAGCCGTGTCAGTGCGACTGCATGCCCATGAGATTGCACGACATGGCGCATTGCTGGCAGGCTGCCGCGCAGGTCTGGCAATGGTCGTGGGAATGCTTGCTGCATTCGTCGGCGCAGGCCTGGCAGATCTGGGCGCACAGGCGGCAGATGTCCGGCGCATGCGGGCTCTGGCGCGCCATTGCGGCCACGGCCAGTTCGCAGATCTGCGCGCATTCCAGGTCCTGGGCAATGCAGGCGGCCATCATCTGGACGTCTGACTCCTTCAGGCAGGCGGCGGCGCAGGTATTGCAGGCAATGACGCAGGCCTGGCAGGCGTCCATGCAGGCCTTGTAGTCGATGGCAGGTGGGGTGGTATTCATGGCAGTTCTCCAGGAATGAGGGAGTGAAGTCGCGCAGGGCGTTCTTCCTTGGCCATTCGCTGGCAGCTATCCGCACCAAAGAAAACGCCCCGCGAACGGGGCTGTGTCAAAGACCGCAAGGGTCGGGATTTACAGGTAGGGCACGCCGTAGTAGTCGTTCACGCGGCGGCCATATTCATCGGTGTATGCCGGAGCCGTATCGCGCTCGTAGCGTGGAGCGTTGTCCAGTTGCTCACGCGTCAGCGACACCACGTAGCCATTCATGTTGGGCTCGTACTTGAGGGATTCCCAGGGCAGCGGATAGCGATCCGTTCCGATGCCCAGGAAGCCGCCGAACTCCATGACAGCATAGCGCACCTTGCCGGACAGCTTGTCGATCATCAGCGTGTCTATGGTCCCCAGCTTGTCGCCTGCCGGGTTGTAGACATTGGTGCCGCTGACGGTTTCGGAAGAAATGACGCTCGATGCGGTGTTGGGTGTGACCATGACGTTCTCCAGTGAGTGAGTTTGTGCTGACCCGCCAGCGCGGTGCGTCTGGCGGCTGAGCGATGCGGCTTTGAATGGGACGCGGTAGCCGGCCCGTCAAGAAAACCTGTGCATCGCCTGGCGAAGTCGAAGCCTGTGTGCTTCTGGGTTCTAGCTTAGGACGGCATCTGCGGGCACCGGGTAGTCGGGCCGCCGCGACGGGCGTAGGAGGTGCCTTGGGCGGCGGAGGCCAGTTCCTACGAGCCCCTGTAGTCAAGGTCGGCGGGGCTGCGGGCCTTGGCTGACGCGGGGCAGCAGCCTGGGCCGGCTGCGGCGCGGCAGGGCGAGGCGTACAACAAAACGACAGGGCAATGAAGCGCAGGCAGTCCCGCATGCGTGTGGCATGCCCCGAAGGAGAGCCCCATGAATGCAAGCAACAAGCCATCCATCCAGCCCATCCAGCCGGTGTCCACGGATGCCCCCGAGGATGAAGACCTTGCCGAGCAGGCACGCCCCGGCCACGGTGTTCCTTCGCAGGACCCCGATGCGTCCGCGCAGTTCGAACTGTCGCCCGAGGATGCGGAGCGCGAGTCGCGCTCGGTATTCATAGGCGGCGGCGTGCTGGCCGGAGCCGCTGCAGGCGCTGCGGCGGGTGCTGCGATTGCCGGCCCGGTGGGCGTGGTGGTCGGCGGCACGGTAGGCAGCGTGGCCGGTGCGCTGGGCGGTGCGGCCGCTGGCGCCGTGGCACCTGCGCAGGGCGCGGAAAAACCGTCGCACCCCGGCAGCAAGTCTTCCGGGTGACAGGCAAGGGGTGGTGGCAGGCCCTGTGTAGCGCAGCGGCAATGGACGGGTGTGGGTGCATCCCGTATACAGAGGCCTGTCCACTTTCTTCTCACCCCAGATGGCCAACGTACTCATCGGCATCGTCGCCGCAATCCATGTCTACATCCTCGTGCTGGAGATGTTTCTCTGGGACAAGCCGGCCGGACGCCGCGCGTTTGGCCTGACGCCAGAATTTGCCCTGCAGACCAGGACACTGGCCGCCAACCAGGGCCTGTACAACGGCTTTCTCGCCGCCGGGCTGATCTGGGGGCTGGCGCAGGGGGCCGATGGCCTGGGCTTCAAATACTTCTTCCTGGTTTGCGTGCTGGTGGCCGGCGTGTATGGCGCCGCCACGGCCAGCCGCAAGATCCTCTGGGTGCAGGCCGTGCCGGCTGCTGTGTCGCTGATTGCGCTGTACCTGGGCCTTTGAGCGCGCCCAAAGCGCCCAACGAGCTCAGGGCGAGCTGGCCGTGAAGGTGACCTGCCCGGTGTAGGTGCCTGCCCTGCGGGAGGCCAGGTTGGCATAGGACAGGGTCCAGTTCGCCGTGCGCTGGGTGACCAGCCCCGCAAAGGCGGTGGCCACCACGTTGACCGCTGCGCCCGTTCCCGTATTGGGTATCAGCGGCGCGGGCAGGTTGCTGTCGCTGGTGGCGATGGTGATCTCCGACAGCGGGATGGTATTGGCCCCGCTGGCCAGCGCCGTGGTGGCGGTGGCGCGCAGCGTGATCTGGCCTGCGTTGCTGCGCACCTCCACCGGCAGCACATTGCCGCTGGGCGTGATGCTGAAGCTGGGGGCCGCGCCGCTCCAGTTCACCGAGGTGTTGCTGCCCGCCACGGGCGTGGTGGGCACGCCAGGGATGGACGGGGCGAGCACAAAGGCCACGCTGCTGGTCGTGCCGCCGGGCGTGGGCCAGGTGCCGTCGCCTATGCGAAAGAAGATGAACTTGTCGATGGCGATGGTGAAGTCCAGGTTCACCGAGGTGCTCAGCGGCACCAGCAGGCTGGGGCCTGTGGTGCTGGACGCCGCATGCACGGTGTGGCCCAGGCCGCCCAACGCCATGGACAGGGCCAGCCACGCGAGCGGTCTGGTTGCCATCACTTCAGTTCCACATCGATCTTGAAGCTGCCTTTTTCCCAGTCCAGGCTGCCCTTGGCCTTGACCGGATACACGGGCTGCGGGGCGGGCTGGCCGTCTTTGCCCTTGGGCATGAGGGCCAGCGTGCGTGTCTGGCCGGGCAGTATGGGCGTGCCTTCCGGCGCCAGTTCGAAGCGGCGGCCCTTGTTGTCCACGGCGTCCAGGCTGCCTTCCAGCCGGCCATGGGCATCGCCGGTGTTGCTGACGGTGACCAGGGCGCGGCGCGTCTTGCCGTCTTCGGCCATGGAAAGCTGGCGAATGTCCAGCTGGGGCGCGGCACCTCCCAGCGTCACGTAGACGGCCACCGCGATGCGGCCCGTGACAGGCAGGCTCAGGCTGGCGCCGCCGCTGCGGATGACGGTCTGCTGCGCGGGTTCCACGCCTTCGATGGCGATCATGAAGCGGCATTCGCCGCGCGGCGCATCGGCAGGCGGCTCCACCTGGAAGCGGAAGGCCTTCTTGCTGCGGCCTGCAATCGTGACGCTGCGCCGCTCCAGCAGCACCCAGGGCCGGCAACTGCCGGGCAGCAGTTCGTCGTGGTAGGTGATGTCGCCCGTGTCGGAATAGGTCCAGTCGATGGTGCGCATGGCCACCTCGGTGGGTGCCGAGGCCAGGTTGTGGATGTCCAGCGATTGGCCCGTGCGCGCACCCGGCTTGGCCGACAGCTCGAAACGCGAGGGCGCCACGGCCAGCTCGAACGGTGCGGCGGCGGCGCCGCTGCAGGCGATCAGAAGGGCCAGTGAAACGGCGATGGGAGGAGCTTTCATGGCAGGGTCTCGATCTCGAAGTAGGACTCGAAGCTCAGCGCCGAGCCCCGGGTCAGGCGCAGCTCGGCGGGGTCGATGTGCAGCGTGAGGTCGAAAACCTCGGCCATCCAGGGCGTGCGGACCACGCCGTTCCAGACCTGGACCCGGTCGCCGGGCCGGCCCGTGCCACCTGCAAACACGCCGTTGCTGCGCCACTGCACCTGCATGCCCGCAGGCGAGCGCAGGCCCGTGACCAGGGCGGGAATCACATAGAAGATGCGCGCCGTGCGGCCGACATGGGGCGCCGTGGCCAGCCGGTATTCGATGCGTCCCATGGGCAGCTCCAGCAGCCGCTCGCCGACGACCCTGGCCCGGGCGAAGTCGCTGCGGACCTGGGACCGGGGCGAAGCCGAGTCGTCCAGCCGCGCCACTTCGGCATGCGCCGCGAGGGCCGTGGCCCAGGCCAGTGCCATGCACAGGAGCGGCCAGGCCAGCGGCCTCATACCATCGATGCCGTGAAGCGCACGGTGCCCTTGTAGTTGCCGCCCGGGTAGACCACGTCGTTGTCGTAGGTGAACTGCAGCACGGTGCCGGTCAGTTGCCGTGACTGGACGGTCCAGCCAGCGACCGGGCACAGCGCGCCAGAACAGACGGATGCGTTCGCGTTGTAGCTGGCGATGGACTGGCCGGCGCTGGCGGTGAAGCGCCCGTTCTGTATGTCGCCGGACGCAGCATTGCCGTTGTTCGATGCCACCCAACTGATCTTGCTGAACGGAATGGTCGCGCTGCCGCAGCCACCCGACTGGCAGGAAAGTGCGGTGGATGAATCGACGACCAGGGTGACTGGCCGGGCCACGGCGGTGCCCAGCGCGGGACGTGTGGGAGACACCGAGACACTGATGCTGGGCGTGCCCGTCACGGCCACGGGCGTGAGGCCGGCGTTGGCTCCCGTCACGTTGAAGGCCACGGTGTCCACGGTTGCCCCGGTCGTGCCCACGCGCAGTGTCAGGCTGTAGTTGAGCAGGTCTGTGTCGGTCACGATGGTGAACACGGCCTGCGCGGGCGGCTGCACAACGCAGAGGGCCGCTGCGGCCAGCAGGCGAGGCAATGCCTTGTCCATCAGATGCCCTGGGCCGTATACGTGATGACGTTGGTATAGGTATTGGCAGCCCAGCTGGCCGGCGTACCTCCCAGCGCATATGCCCAGGTTCCCGTAGCAACCACGTTGGAGGGGAACGAGGTGGATGCGCAGGCACCCAGATTGGGCCCGGGGTGGGGCAGGTTGCCGGTGGTCGTGACGGTGAAGTCCGCGTTGGCGGGGCCGCCCGTGGCATTCCAGGCGCCGACCGCGCAGTTGATGGTGCCGGCGCCGGCATTGGTCCAGGCATAGACCGTGAGCGTGGCGGCAGCCGAGGCGGTGGCCACGGTGGGCGCGGCGCCGTTCCAGTCCACGTTGGTGTTGTTGACGGAGGCCAGCGGCGTGGTGGGCACGCCGGGGATGCTCAGCGTCGAGGTCCAGGTCACCGTGTCCACCGTGGTATTGGTCGAGCCCACGCGCAGCAAGATGAGCTTGGGCACGGTCACGCTGAGGTTGACCTTGGCCTGGGCCGTGATGGTTCCGGTGCCCGAGCCGTACTGGCTCTCGGCCATGGCAGGCAACGCGGTCAGGGCCAGGCCGAGGCCGCCGAGCGATGCGGCCAGCAGGCGTTGGGCGATGGGTGTTCGGTTCATGGAATCTCCTTGGATGGAACGGGTTGCCTGGGAAGCCTGTGCGCCTTAATCAGTCATTCATTCACTCATTCATTCACTCACTCGCCCACCTTGACCACGGCAATCGACGCCGAGGCCTGGCCGCGCAGGGGCACATGCACGCTGCTGGTGTTGTCGCCGGAGGCGCCCCAGGGCAGCGGTACGCTTTCCTGGGTGAGCGACAGCCGGTGGTGGCCCGTGGGCACCACCGGGAATTCGAACTGGCCATCGCGGTCGGTCACCGTGCGGTAGCGGCCGTCAAGCATCACCTCGACGCCGGCCACGCCCACCTCGCCCGCTTGCTGTTCGCCGTCGCGGTTGGCGTCGTAGAACACGCGGCCGGACAGGCTGCCGCCGCCCACGCCTTCACCGGGTGCGCCTGCGGCCGCATAGGCCGTGCCCGCGCTGCCCTCCCAGCGCAGGTAGACATAGGCAGTCTTCTCGTCGCTGCGGTAGAGGTTGGGCAGTGAAGAGGGCGTGGGCAGCAGCGAGGACCGGGCCTGGTTGAAGTGCGCCATGAAGCCCATGCGCCAGCCCCGGCCCAGTTCCTTCTCGGCCGACAGCGAGCCCGACAGGCCCCGGCTGGTGTAGAGGCTGCCGCTTTGCGAGGTGTAGCGCAGGTTGCCGGCCAGCTGCAGCCCGCTTTCCAGCCAGTAGCGCCATTGCAGCCCGGCTGTTGGATAGTTGCGCGACATGCCGCCGCTGCGGTCGCGCGCATAGCCCAGCGTGGTGGTGAGCTCGGACCGCAGCGTTGCCTGGCGTGCACCGGCCCAGTCCTGCTCCCACTGCACCTCCTGGCCCGTCGCGGAGGAGTCGCCCAGCACGATGAGCTCGTTGCGCCGAACGGTCAGCATGAAGCGGCTGCGCGGCCAGTCGAAAAAGCGGGTCTGGTAGAACGCGCTGCCATAAAGGCTGCGCGATTGGCCGCCGCCTGCGGTGCCCGCATCGTTGCGCGTCTGGTAGGCGCTGAAGCTGCCGCCCACGGCCGTGTGCCGGTCGAACTGGTATTGGGCATTGCCATTCGCCCCCAGGCGGCGGTAGCCCGACAGTTGAAAGCCTGTATCCTGCGCCGTGGTTTGCGGCGTGCGTTCGTAGTCCAGCCCCATGCCCCAGCTCAGGCGGGTGACATGGCGGTCCACGCGCCAATAGGCGCCGCGCGCCGCGCTGGACAGCGCGTAGTCGCCAAAGTGCAGCTGGGGCTGGGCTGCATGCAGGCCGAATTCATGGCGGTAGGCGCCAGCGCGCGCGCTGGCCTCGATGAACAGGCCCTGGGCGCTGCTGCCCTCCGTGCCGGCGGTGCCTGCCGCTGGAGAAAACAGGGGCGCGCTGGTACGGCTGCCCAGCAGCGTGGTGCGGAGCCTGAAGTCGCCATCGCGCAGCACGCCGCGCCCGTAGCCCAGCGAGGCGGCCCAGCTGGTCACGCGCTTGCTGCCCAGGCCCAGGGCGGAGCCGGGGTCGTATTGCGTGTCATCGCCGGGGTAGTGCCTGGGACTGTAGTAGGCGGGAACATCGTTGGCCTGGTCCAGCTGGAAGGCGGCAAACCAGGGGCCATCCAGCCGCACGGTGGCGCCCAGCCAGCCCAGCGTGCCCTGGTTTTTCTCGAACCCGGGGTAGGGCCCTCCCGTGAGAAGGCCGCGCTGGCCGTAGCCCGCGCGCAGGTCCAGGTCCGGGCGGAAGATGCGCGCCGAGGCGCCGCGCACCGTGGTCGAGCCCAGCGACAGCCGGTAGTTGCGCGCCAGGCCATCGGTCAGCTCGCTGTAGAGGTCGCCCACGGCCGTGTCGGCGAAGGTCTGCGTGGTCAGCGGAAAGCCAAGGTTGCGCAGCGTGAAGCGCTCGCTCGTGGCTTGCCGGGCATAGCCCAGGCCACCAATACTCAAGCCACCCATACCCAGGCCATTGCCAAAGTTGTCGCCGCTCAGGTGCCGGCCTTCGGCCTGCAGGGTGAACTCGCCGTAGTTCAGTGTCTCGCGGCGGTATTCGAGGCGCTGGCCGATTTCTGTGGCGCGCTGGCGGCCATGGCCGGTGGTGCGGGATTCGCCCAGGCCCAGGCGGCTTTCCACCACCCAGGCGCGAAAGCCCTCGGGCTGCTCGGCTTCGGGCTCGGCGGCGGCGGACTGTGCGATCTCGTCCGGATCCATGAAACGGTCCTGGTAGGCAGGGGCGGCCCCTTCGGAGAGTGCCTTGAGCCGGGCCTGCTCGGCCTGGTCGCGGTCCAGGGATTCGATGCGTGCCTCAGCCATGGAGGTACCGGCAACGGCCGCCGAAGAAGGTGTTTGCGCCTGTGCGCCGCACAGGAAGGCGGGAGCGGCTGCCAGGCTCCACCCAAGGCACGCGAGCGGCAGGCGCGACCAGACTCCAGCGGGGCCGGCAACGGTCCGCGGCAGCGTTCGAATCATCAACCAAGATCCCTGCTTTATTCATCGGATGCCAAGCCATCTGGCCAAAACAACTGATCACAAAACTGCGGAAAATGGCTGAATGCGTGCAGCCATCGATTGGCCCCTGCAAATACCGGCGCTGCACTTCAAAGACCGGCCGTTGTCAATGGTGTGCCGAATGAGAGGTATTCAGGGTGAATATCATCGTTCCCTAAATGGCATGGTTTATCCAGTAGGACGGCACGCTGCCGGATGGTAGGGGAAAGGGTGATGCCATTCGATGTTCATCTGTGGCGCTGCGGTGCCGGGCTGGCAGCGCCCAGAGGGCAGTTGGCGGGCTTTGCTTTTTGGCTATGGATGGGTTTCAGGTTTTCTATTGATAGCAATGAATCATTTGTTTTTCATGCGGCAATAGAGGCTGCTGGGCGTTATCTCCGTTTTCAGGCAATTCATCTGTTGGAAAACGAGGGTTCTCATCAGATTCCGGCTGCTGGAGAATCAAGGAATGGCGCAACTGAAGTGCGCCAGGTTCTGATTGGTTTTTGGACTGGTATCCGGCCAGGTTGATTGATGCAGGCTAAAGCACCTGCACCAATGCAAGCTGCCGCAATCATTTGCCCTGTCTTCATGAACTCTCAGGCGCATCACAGGCAAGGCCAACGCAGGCCCCGGGCACCCTGGAGGGCGCTCGTGGTCATGGCGTTGGCTGTCGTTGTGACCCTGGTGGCAGGCCTGTACCCCTGGAATGCCCCGCAGCATGGCAAGGCGGCAAGCCGCATGGAAGGCTTTGCAGGCGGCGCGTCCCTCATGGCCAAGAAGCGCCAGTTCCATGTGGTCCAGCGGCTGAAGACCCACCGCCTGGCCGAAGCCGAGCGGCGCCAGTTGCTGGCCCGTGACACCGGCGCGCGGAATGTGCGGGAGGCGTGGCCGGCGCGAGAGGTGCGAGAGTTGCGTGCGTTGTCTGAGGTGCGGGAGGTGCGTGAGGTGCGCGCGATGGCCGGCCCGCTCTCAGTCCACCAGCGCCTGTATGGCCTGCAACTGCGCCGCCAGCCCGGGTCGCGCGGCTGGAAAAGTCTCCTCGAAGGCGGCGGTGCCTACCGTGAAACCCGCGGCACCGCTGGCAAGCACGGCCGCGATGCGTTCGCTGCGATCAATGGAGCCGGCCACGACCACGGGCTTGTCCACCGCATCGCAGACCGCCTTGATCAGGGCCGGCACGTCGCCCCGGAAACGGTAGGCCAGCAGGTCCAGGCCATGAACGCCCTCCAGCCCCGCGATGCGGCGCGCGCTGGCCACGATGTCCTCGGCCGGCCCTGAAAGCACGCTCGGATGCCCGCTGATCCTGCCGGGAAACGGATAGTAGGCAATGCCGCTGCCGCGCAGCACGGGCAGCACCGCCTCGGGGCGCGTGCCGCCCATGAGAACGTCCACACCGAGCTCGACCGCCGCGCGGGCCGAAGCCACCTCGCTGGCCTCGTCCAGGCTGACGACTTCCAGATAGACCCTGGCACCGCCTGCGCGGATGTCCCGGGCCAGCTCGCGCAGCTGGGGCAGGGGCAGGCCTATGTCCTTGAAGCCCACATGGCGCACGCCCTGGGCCAGCACTTCGCGCAGCCGCTCGCGCGCATCGGCAATGGTTTTGTCCTGCTGCGTGAGCATGAAGATGAAGTCCGGGCGCTGCGCCTGTCCGCTGGCGCCGGAGCGGCCCGCCTGCACCATGGCCGCCGCCTGGCGCAGCGCGCAGGCCAGGCTGGCATGGTCCGCGCGGCCCGTGCCGGCGATGTCGAAGGCCGTGCCGTGGTCCACCGAGGTGCGCACGAAGGGCAGGCCCACGGTAATGTTCACGCCCTGCTCGACGCCCAGGTACTTCACGGGAATCAGTCCCTGGTCATGGTATTGGGCGACCACCACGTCGAACTCGCCCCGGCGTGCCCGCATGAAGACCGTGTCGCCCGGCCAGGGGCCGTTGGCGTCTATGCCTTCGGCCCGTGCGGCCGCAATGGCGGGGATGATCACCGAGCGGTCCTCGTCCCCGAACAGCCCGTTCTCGCCGGCATGCGGATTGAGTCCCGCCACGGCCACACGAGGCCGGGCGATGCCGAACGCCCGGCAGGCCTGGTGCGCAAGGCGGATGGCACGCAGTTCGTTGTCCGGCGTGACTGCGGCAATGGCCTGCTGCAGCGGCACGTGGATGGAGACCAGCAGCACCCGCAGCTCGTCATTGGCGAGCATCATGGCGAAGTCGCGCGTGCCCGAACGCTCGGCCAGCATCTCGGTATGGCCAGGGTGGGGGCAGCCCGCGGCGCGCAGCGCCTCCTTGTGGATGGGGGCGGTCACCAGGCCTGCGACTTCGCCGGCCAGGGCCAGGTCGATGCCGCGCTGTATGTAGGCATGGCAGGCGGCCCCGGCGCGCGTATCGATGCGTCCCCAGGCCAGGTCCTCGGGCAGCGGGCCTCCGGTCTGGAGCACGAAGAGGGTGGCGGGTGGCACGGTGGCGGGAACCTGGGCCGGCGCATCGATGGCTTGGATGCGCGGGCGCACGCCCAGCATGTCGGCTGCCCGCTGCAGCCGCCCCGTGTCGCCGATGACGAAAAAAGGCGCACGGGGCCGGGCAGGGTCCATGGCCAGTTTGACGATGATCTCGGGGCCTATGCCCACGGGATCGCCCATGGTGATGGCCAGGGGTGCGGGGGCGATGGTGGGGGCTTCGTTCATGGTCATTGCTGAAAGCTCAATCGATGGAGGTACTTTGCATGAAAATCGCACTGCAGAAAATCGATATGGATTCAGTATTCAGTTGATCAAAAGTCAAATGAAATCTCTCCCCACTCCCTTTCTTCCATGTGTCCGATGCCGCCCTCCAGTCCCATGGCCCCACCCACCCATATGCCGCCGCTGTCCGCCCTGCGTGCCTTCGAGGCCACGGTGCGCCACGGCAGCGTTTCCAAGGCCGCGCGCGAGCTGCACCTGACCGATGGCGCCGTGAGCCGCGCCGTGCGCGACATGGAAGAGGCGCTGGGCTTTGCACTGTTCCAGCGCAGCAACCGCAGCATCATTGCCACCCCCACGGCGCGTGTGCTGGCCGAGGAGGTGGCCCTGGCGCTGGAGCGCCTGCGCGGCGCGCTGGGCCGTGCGCGGCAGGCCGCCGGGCCGGACCGGCCGCTGGTGCTGTCCTGCGAGCCCACCTTTCTGATGCGCTGGCTGATTCCCCGCCTGGGCGGTTTGCAGGAAGCGATCGGCACGCAGCGCGAGCTGCGCCTGGTGTCGGCCGGCGGCTCGGTGCCCTTTGCGCGTGAAGGCATCGATCTGGCCATACGCCGCGCGGATTTCGACATGGGCGCCGATGTGGTTGCCGAGCCCTTTTTGCAGGAGCACGTGGGTCCCGTGTGCCGGCCTGCACTTGCGAAGACGCTGGCACGCTCCGGGCCGCTGGGCGGCGTGCTGCTGCACACGGCATCGCGCCCGGACGCATGGCGGCATTGGAGCGAGCTGACCGGCGTGCCGCTGCAGCCCGGGCGCGAGGCCCGCTTCGAGCATTTCTACCTGAGCCTGCAGGCCGCCGTTGCCGGGGCGGGCATTGCCATCGGGCCGCTGGCGCTGGTGGCCGACGATCTGGCCAGCGGCACCCTGTGCGCGCCGCGCGGCTTTGTGGCCGACGGCTCCCACTACGTGCTCATGTCACCCAGGCCGGTGCATGACGAGGCCCGCTTCGCCCTGGTGCTGGAGTGGCTGCGCACGCAGACATTGCCGTTGGCGCGGGCCGACGCATGACTTGCGCCTGCCCGGCTTCACTGGTCGTGCTCGGACAGCTCCCGCCAGTGCGTGCGGGTGAATGCATAGACGGTTTCCAGCGCCGGTGACAGGCTGCGCGCGCCCATGCGCGCCATGCCGTAGCGGCCGCAGCGACGGGGATCGGCGGGCAGGGGCACTTCGGCCATGGTGCCGCTGGCGCGCTCCTGGCGCGTGATGGACAGCACGCCGAACAGCAAGGTGTCCGTGGCCAGGGTCACGCTGCGCAGCAGTTCCAGGTTGTTGCAGTGCAGGGTGAACAGCTTGTCGGGCTCGGCGCCCTCGCCCCACAGCTCGGCCAGCTGCCGCGCCATGGCCGTGCTCAGCGTGGTGGTGGCCAGGGGGTAGCGGCGGATCTCGTCCATGCCGGGGTTTTGCAGCACGGGGTGGCCCGCGCGGCAGACCAGGCCGGCGGGCAGCTCGCCCAGCAGCTCCATGTCCACGTCATCGGCGGCGCGCAGCACATAGGCGTCGCCGACGATGGCGTCTATCGACTCATTGCGCAGCAGCTCCAGCAGGGCGCTGGTGGCACCCATCTCGGTGCGAACCTTGATGCGCGGATGCGCCTGCGCCATGTGGATCAGAAAGGGCTTGAGCAGCAGTGCCGCCGGGGCCGGCGCCACGCCTATGGCCAGTGCGCCCTCCTGGCCGCCGCGCAGCAGCTCCAGGTCGCGCCGCAGCTGGGTTTCCTCCAGCCGCATGCGGCGTGCGCGCTCGGCCACCAGTTCGCCGAAGACCGTCAGCCGGGCACGCCGCGCGCCCCGGTCGAACAGCTGCGCCCGGAGCTCGTCTTCCAGCGCGCGGATGCTGCGGCTCAGCGCCGGCTGGGTCAGGTGCACGGCGCGCGCCGCGTCGGAAAAAGTGCCGTGCTCGACGATGGCCAGCAAGTGCCGCAGCTTCTGGGTATCCATGCGGAGTCCTCATGGTTTATTGGCAGATTTCTCATTTGAATTATAGGTAGGCACTTCCTAAGATCGCATCCATGGACATTGAAACGTCCTATAGAGCGGCCACAACCGCCAACTCTTTCATCGGAGCAAAAGGAGACAAACCATGCTCAAGCTGTTCATCGGCATAGGCATCCCGTACATCGCGGTGATCGGCCTGCTTCCCTGGGTCGCGTCCGTCGATCGCCATCTGCTCGGCGTGCCCTTCATCTACCTGTGGATCTTCATGTGGTTCGTGCTGACGTCGCTGTGCATGCTCGTGTGCTGGCTGATGTTCGACCGCCACGAAGCCGACGACGTGCAGTCGGCCTGAAGGGAGCACCGCCATGACCACCGCAGTCTTTCTGGGCTTCATCGCACTGTCCCTGTACCTGGCCATCCGCTCGCGCACGGGCAAGGGCGCGCAAAGCGTGCATGACTTCTTCGTCGCCTCGCGCCAGTTCGGCGCCTTCCTGGTGTTTTTCCTCGCCGCCGGCGAGATCTACAGCATCGGCACCATGGTCGGCTTTCCGGGCGGCATCTACGCCAAGGGGCCGACCTATGGCGTCTGGTTCCTGGGCTACATCCTGCTGGCCTATCCGCTGGGCTACTTCCTCGGCCCCATGATCTGGAAGGCCGGCCTGCGCCACAACGCCATCACCTTGCCGGACCTGTTCAAGGGCCACTTCGGCAGCCGCGCGCTGGAGCTGATCGTGGCCGGCTCGGCCATCCTGTTCCTGCTGCCCTGGGGCCAGCTGCAGTTCACGGGGCTGGTGGCGGCGCTCAAGGGGCTGGGCTGGAACTTCCAGCCGCTGCACCTGCTGCTGATCTCGGCGGGCCTGGCCTTCACCTACATCGCCATCTCGGGCGTGCGTGCCTCGGCCTATATCGCCATCCTCAAGGACATCCTCATGGTGGTGGCCATCATCGCCACGGGCGTGGCCGTGGGCTGGCATGCCGGGGTGGGCGATGTGTTCGCCGCCGCCAGCGCCAAGGTCAGCAACCACATGACCGATACGCAGCTGCGCTTTTCCATGAGCACCATGCTGTTCCAGGCGCTGGGCTTCTACATGATGCCGTTCGCAGTGCAGAACTTCTTCACGGCCAAGAGTTCGCACACCATCCGCCGCACCCAGATCGCCATGCCGCTGTACATGCTGATGTACCCGTTCCTGGTGCTGGCCTCGTACTACGCCATCAGCCAGAACCTGGAACTGGCATCGCCCAACGAGGCCTTCTTCGCCGCTGCCGTGCGCCTGCTGCCCGACTGGCTGCTGGGCCTGGTCGCCGCAGGCGCCGCGCTGTCGGGCCTGCTGGTGCTGGCGGGCATCTGCCTGGCCATCGGCCCCATCGTGGCGCGCAACCTGCTGCCCGGCCTGCCCGAGGCCAAGCAAAAGCAGGGTGCCAAGGTGGTGATCGTCATCTATCTGCTGCTGTCCATCGTGATGACGCTGCTCACGCCCAACCTGATGCTGACCCTGATCAACACCACCTACTACGGCGTGACGCAGTTCTTCCCGGGAATGATGGCCATCCTGTTTGGCTGGCGCATCCGGCCCCTGGCCATTGCCCTGGGCATCGTCTGCGGGCAGGCGCTGGCCATCGTGCTGTACCTGCAGCAGCCGGACTTCGGCGGCATCAACCTGGGCTTCATCAGCCTGGCGCTGAACCTGCTGGTCACGGCCATCGTCCACTGCCTGCCGCGTGCGGCACACGTCAAGACCGCCTGAGGGAAACATCCCCATGAACCACGAAACCAGCGAGCGCGTGCGCATCTTCGCGGCGCGCACCATCCTCACCATGAACCCGGCCCAGCCACAGGCCACCCATGTGGCCGTGCGGGGCAGCACGGTGCTGGCGGTGGGTGGGGAGGCCGACATGGCCGCCTGGCCCGATGCCGAACGCATCGACCACCTGCGCGGCAAGGTGCTCATGCCCGGCCTGATCGAGGCCCACAGCCACCTGATGGAAGGCGCCATGTGGGATGCGGTCTACCTGGGCTACTTTGACCGCCGCGATCCCGACGGGCGACTGTGGCCCGGCCTGCGCACGCTGGACGCCGTGCTGGCCCGCCTGGCCGAGGCCGAGCGTGCCCTGCCCGACGCGCAGGCCACGCTGCTGGCCTGGGGGTTCGATCCCATCCTCTTTGGCAGCAGCCGGCTGTCGGTGCGCGAGCTGGACCGTGTCTCCACCACGCGGCCCATCGTCATCCTGCATGCCAGCGTGCACCTGATGAATGTGAACTCGGCCATGCTGGCGCTGGCCGGCATCGATGAGGACACCGATATCGACGGCATCCACAAGGACGCCGAGGGCCAGCCCACGGGCGAGCTGCAGGAGTTCGCCGCCATGTATCCGGTGCAGAAGGTGATCGGCAGCGCGCTGTCGCTGGCCGCTGCCGAGCAGCGCGAGGCCATCTGGAAGTTCGGCCGCGTGGCCCAGCTCGCGGGCGTGACCACGGCCACCGACCTGGTCAGCGATCTCTCGCCCCAGGGCCTGGCCGCGCTGCGCGAAGTCACGGGCGACGCGGCCTATCCGCTGCGCATCGTCCCGGCCTTTGCGCCGCAGCGCAACCCGGAAGGCGGCGCCGCGCGCGTGCACGCCGCTGCCGCATCGTCGGCCAGCGACAAGCTGCAGTTCGGCCCCATCAAGTTCATCGTGGACGGCTCCATCCAGGGCTTCACCGCGCGCCTGCGCGCTCCCGGCTACGCGGGCGGGCAGCCCAACGGCCTGTGGCTGATTCCGCCGTCGCAGCTGCCCGCGCTGTTCGAGCCCTTCCACCTGGCCGGCCTGCAACTGCACATCCACACCAATGGCGACGAAGCCACCGAGGTGGTGCTGGATGTGATCGAGGACCTGCTGGCCAGGCACCCGCGCGCCGACCATCGCCACACCCTGCAGCACTGCCAGCTGGCCAGCAGCGCCCAGCTGCAGCGCGCCGCGCGCCTGGGAATGTGCGTCAACTTCTTCTCCAACCACCTCTATTACTGGGGCGATGCGCACGCCGGGCAGACCGTGGGCATCGAGTGGGCGTCACGCATGAATGCGGCGGGCACGGCACGGCGCCTGGGCATGGACTTTTCCATGCACTCCGATGCGCCCATCACCCCCATCAACCCCTTGTTCACCGCCTGGTGCGCTGTGCAGCGCGAAACCGCGTCAGGCCGCGTGCTGGGCGAGGCCGAGCGCCTGTCGGTGGACGATGCCTTGCACGCCATCACCATGGGCGCGGCCCGTACCCTCAAGCTGGAGCAGCGCGTGGGCAGCATCGAGCCCGGCAAGCTGGCGGACTTCGCCGTGCTGGAAGACGATCCCCGCGCGGTGGCGCCCGCCGCCCTCAAGGACGTGAAGGTCTGGGGCACCGTGCTGGGCGGCCGCATCTTCCCTGCGCCCGGGTCCCAGCCATGAGCACGCCGGCCGCCGCGGCGCAGCGGGCGCCCATTCCCATGGTCGTCGTGGGCGGCTATCTGGGCGCGGGCAAGACCACCTTGCTCAACCGGCTGCTGGAGCGCACCGATGGCCTGCGCGTGGCCGTGCTGGTCAACGACTTCGGCGAGATCAACATCGACGCCGCCCTGATCCGCACACGCAGCAGCGACGTGCTGCAGTTGGAGAACGGCTGCATCTGCTGCTCCATCGGCGGGCGGCTGGCCGAGGCCCTGGCCGCCGTGGGCGCGCGGCCCGACCGCCCGGACCTGCTGGTCATCGAGGCCAGCGGCGTCTCCGACCCCGTGCGCATCGCCCAGGTCGGCATGCTCGACCCCGCGCTGCAGCTCAACGCCATCCTGGTGGCGGTGGATGTCCAGGACGTCGATGAGCAACTGTGCGACCCGCTGGTCGGCGACATGGTCCGCCGCCAGATCGCCGGCGCGACGGCGCTGGTGCTGACCAAGGCCGACCTGGCCAGCGCGCCGATGATCGGCAAGGCAAGGCAGCGCCTGGCCGAGATCGCCCCGCACACCATGGTGCTGACCGCACAGTGCGGCGAGATTCCCTTGGCCGTCTTCCTGGACGCTGTGCCCCTGCCACGCCAACCGCAGCACCCGCAGCGCCTGCTGGGTGCGCTTGCGGGTGAAGGTGGCGCCTGGAAGAGGGCCGTGGATGGCACGGCAGGTCTCGCCGGGATGGCAGGAATCACCAGTTTCTCGTACACCACGCACCGGCAATTCGACAAGCAGCGCCTCAGGCAGGCACTGCGCGCCCTGCCGGTGCCGCTGCTGCGGGCCAAGGGCATCGTGCGGCTGCGGGGGCAGCAGCCTTTGCAGGAAATCCATGTGGTGGGAGGCCGGCTGCGCGTGGCGGATCTGGGCGCGGAGCAGGTGGCCGGGTCCGCCTTTGTCTTCATTGGCTGCTTCACGGCGGCGGGGCAGCAGGCGATTCGTGGCCAGCTGGATGCCGCGTTGGCGCCGGAATGATGGAAGAACGTTTTGGACCAAATTTTCTGAATTTTGGATTTCGGCCCAAAAAAACGTATTAGAATTTACGTCTTCTAGGGGAGTCGCCAAGTTGGTAAAGGCACCGGATTTTGATTCCGGCATGCGAGGGTTCGAGTCCTTCCTCCCCTGCCAGATAGACAAAAGCCCTGACAGTTCTGCTGTCAGGGCTTTTTTGTTTTCAGGCCGTGGCCTGCTGCGGGCTGGAGTTCACAGCTGAGCCCGCGCCCGCCTTGGCGGCATCCAGCGTGGCGCGTATGCCCTGGGCGTAGGGGGTCTTGGCAATGGGGCCCAGCAGGGTGTGCAGGGCCGAGTCATCCATGATCAGCGGATCGGTCAGCAGGTAGTGCATCTCGGCCAGTTCGCGCATCAAGGGGCTGAACAGGCCGGCCAGGCGCAGCGCGGTCTTGCCTGCAACGCGCAGTTGCAACGGCCTGCCGCTCAGGCGTTCGATCTCCGAGACGATGTCGCGCTGCGTGGTCGCCCCCGCGCCAGCCAGGTGCCAGACCCTGCCGAATGCCTGCGGCGTGTCGATGAGGCGCGCCACGACGGGGCCCACATCAGGCGCATAGACAAACTCGTGCGGACGGTCCAGCGGGCCGACCATGTCGGCCCGGCCGCCGTGGGCCGCCGCCTCGAAGGCGCCGTGCAGCAGGCTGTTGTGCACACCGGGGCCGTAGAAGTCGGGCAGGCGCAGCACGGTGGCCTCGATGCGGCCCTGTGCATGGGCTTGCAGCAGCAGGTCCTCCTGGGCTTTGCGCATGCGGCCCTTGAAGGTATGGGGCTCGCGCGGATGGTCTTCCGCCACGGGCAGGGTGCGGGCCTTTCCGTAGGGATAGACGGTGCCGATCAGCACGATGCGGCGCACGCCCGCGGCAATGGCGCCTTCCAGCGTCTTGCGCATCAGTTCGGGATGCAATTGAAACTGCCAGTAGTTCACGCCCACCAGGTAGATCAGCGTGTCCACGCCGTGGGCGGCAGCCTCGATGGAGCCGGCGGCATCCGGGTTCCAGGTGGCGATCTCGGCCAGGGGATCGGCGCCGAAAGTCTGGCGCAGGCTGGCTGCGTTGCGGCCGACCACGCGATAGGCGCGGCCCTGTTGTCTGAGCGCGGCGGCCAGGCTCTGGCCGATGGCGCCTGCGGCGCCGAAAAGTGCAATGGATGGCATGGTGCGGGTCCTGTGTTGACCACGCCAGTGTCCGCAACACGCTGCAAAAGGAAAATTGCCTAGAATCTTCTGGTGTCCATGCATAAATGAATGGATCAGTGATGTCGGAACCCCATTGGGAGTGGTATCGCAGCTTTTTGCAGGTGCTGGAGTCCGGGTCGCTGTCAGCGGCGGGCCGGGCCATGGGCTTGGCGCAGCCAACCGTGGGCCGGCACATCGACGGGCTGGAGTCGGCGCTGGGCCTGCAACTGTTCACCCGTTCGTCCGATGGCTTCGCGCCCACCGAGGCGGCCTATGAGTTGCAGCCCTATGCGGCCAGCATGGCCGCGACGGCTGCCGCGCTGCGCCGCGTGGCGGCCAGCCATGGCGCGGGCGTGCGCGGCATGGTGCGCCTGACGGCCAGCGAGGTCGTGGGCGTGGAGCTGCTGCCGCCCGTGCTGGCGCAATTGCGCGCGGCCCATCCTGAACTGCGCATCGAACTGGTGCTGTCCAACGCGGTCGATGACCTGCTGCGCCGCGAGGCCGATGTGGCCGTGCGCATGTTCCGGCCGCAGCAGGAGGCGCTGGTGGCCCGCCATATCGGCGCCATCGAACTGGGGCTGCATGCCCATGAGAGTTATCTGGCCAGGCATGGCGTGCCGGCTTCGCTGCAGGAACTGGCCGGGCATTCGCTGATCGGCTTCGACCATGAGAACGCCTTCATCCGCAGGTTTCAGCAGCAGTTTCCGATGTTCACGCGCGAGGCCATGGCGCTGAGCTCGGACAGCGACCTGGCACAGCTGGGCGCCATCCGCGCTGGCTTTGGCATCGGCATCTGCCAGTCGGCGCTGGCGGCCAGGGACCCTGGCCTGGTGCGGGTGCTGCCGCAGGCATTCTCATGGAAGCTCGATACCTGGGTGGCCATGCATGAGGACCTGCGCAAGAGCGAGCGCTGCGCCGTGGTCTTCAAGGCGGTCGCGCAGGCGCTGACGGCCTATGCCAGCAGCGGTGCCTGAAGACCCGGGCGCCTGTGTTTCATTGGGCGTGCAGCAGGCAGCAGCGCGCGAGATGGCGCAGCATGGACTTCCTGCGCTGGGATGCAACAAACGCCTGGCAGTTGTGGGCGATGTAGCCCGCCATGACCCCGGTCAGGCCGGCAACGGCCCACAGCGGGATGGGCACCAGGGAGTCCAGCAGCACGGCGCAGCCGGCCAGCAGCAGCAGGCACGGAAGCAGCCGCAGCAAGGCAGCTTGCAGGGGTTGTTGCCTGCGCAGGAGGGCGAGGACCTGGATGGCAGTCCTTCTGCGGAATCTGCCGGCTTGCTTGCGAAGAACGTTCACGGCTCGTGTCGGGCGTTGATGTGGGTTAAAAAATTGTGTGCAAATGTATCACCTCAATGCGCGAACATCAAATGCGCCGGCTCCATGAGAAATGAAAAGGGCCCGCGCATGGCGGGCCCTGGAAAACTGCCGTATTGCGCCTGCGTTCACCGCATCTCGAACTCGATGGCGATCAGCACGAAGGCCGCCATCCACAGCGTCTCCACCACCAGCAGTGCAAAAGGCCGCCAGCCGGCCTGCGCCAGTTGCTGGAACGAGGTCTTCAGGCCCAGGGCCGCAATGGCCAGCACCAGGCAGTTGCGCGACAGGTCGCTCAACTGGTGCTGCAGGCCCGGCGGCACCCAGCCCAGCGAGTTGATGGCCACCAGCGCGACGAACACCCACAGGAACCAGGGCACCAGACCCGGCTTCTTGCCGTGGTGCTGCTCGGCCGCCGCCTCGCGCTGGCGCTTGAAGAGGGCCGAGACCATGACCACCACCACGGCCAGCATGGACACGCGGAACAGCTTGACGATGGTGGCGTAGTCGCCCGTGGCCTGGTCGATGGTGTAGCCCGCGCCCACCACCTGGGCCACATCGTGGATGGTGCCGCCGATGAACAGGCCCGCCAGCTCGGGCGGCAGGTGCAGGGCGCGCGCCACCAGCGGGTACAGCACCATGGCGGCCGTGGACAGCACGGTGACCGTGACCACCACGGTGAGCGTGAAGCGGTCGCTGTCCTTGTCGCGCGGCAGCACCGAGGAGATGGCCAGCGCGGCCGAGGCGCCGCAGATGGCCACCGCGCCGCCCGACAGCACGCCCTGCGGCCGCGTCAGGCCCAGGCGCCGGCCCAGCAGCGTGCCGCACAGCAGCGTGGTGACCACGGCGGCGATGACGATCAGCGCCGTGGTCCAGCCCAGGCCCGCGATCTGCGTGGCCGTTATGCGCGCGCCCAGCAGGCCCACGCCCAGGCGCAGCACGCCGCGTGCGCAGAACTCGATGCCGGGCTTGGCGCGCGCGTCCTGGCTCAGGAAGTGGAAGGCCACGCCGAAGAACAGCGCGAACAGCAGCTGCGGCCCGCCGTGCAGCGTGGAGACGAAGGTGGCTGCCAGCGCGATCACGCCCGACAGGCCTGTGCCGGGCAGGAGCTTGAGCCATTGCAGCATGCGCGGCACGGGCGGCTGCGCTGCCAACGGGGCTTGAACCTGGCTCATGGCTGCTCCTTGCCGCCCGCCGCATCGGCCAGAACCGCCAGCGCGCAGGAGGCGATGCGGCTGGCCACCGAGTCCGAACGGCTGGTCAGCACGATGGGCACGCGCATGCCCAGCACCAGGCCCGCGCATTCGGCATCGGCCATGTAGACCAGCTGCTTGTAGATCATGTTGCCGGCCTCCAGGCTGGGCACCAGCAGCACGTCGGGCTGGCCGGCCACATCGGAGACGATGCCCTTGTGATGCGCCGAGCGCAGCGAGATGGCGTTGTCGTAGGCCAGCGGCCCGTCGAGGATGGCGCCGCTGATCTGCCCCCGGTCGGCCATCTTGCACAGCGCGGCCGCGTCGATGGTGCCGGGAATGGCGGGGTTGACCGTCTCCACCGCCGAGAGCACGGCCACGCGCGGCCGGGCAATGCCGATGGCACGGGCCAGGTCGATGGCGTTCTGCGCAATGTCGCGCTTGTCCATCAGCGTGGGGAAGATGTTGACCACGCAGTCGGTCATCAGCAGCGGGCGCTCGAAGCCCGGCAGGTCCATCACGAACACATGGCTGGCGCGGCGGCTGCCGCGCAGGCCGGCCTCGCGCGCCACGGCAGCGCCCAGCAACTCGTCGCTGTGCAGGCTGCCCTTCATCAGCGCGCGGGCCTGGCCGCTGCCGCACAGCGCCGCCGCCTGGGCCGCCGCTGCGCGCGGATCGTCGGCGGTGGAATGGATGGACGCGCCCGCCAGATCCAGCCCGGCCGACTGGGCCGCCGCCCGGATGCGTGCCTCGGGGCCCACCAGCAGCGGCGTGATCAGGCCGGCCTGCGCGGCCTGCATGGCGGCCTGCAGCGAGCCCGCATCACAGGGATAGGCGACGGCCACCGGAATGGGGCCTTGCGCCTTGGCCTGGTCGAGCAAGTGCTGGAGATGGGGGCGGTGCGTGGCGGGCGCATCGTCGGCGGCCACGGCAAGTGAAAGTGGGGGGACCATGAAAGCTCCTGCGGGAAAGTACAGGGCCCGGCGCGAGCAACGCAGGGAATCTGGGAATCGGCTTTCGAGGGCCTTGCGCTTCACCCAGGCGCATGAAACCGGCGCGGCCCATCCCAGGGACACCGAGGAAGGGCCGCCCCGCACCGAGGGTGTCGTCCCCCTCCCCCGCGCAGCGGGTAGAGAGGGGGAAGGCGCGTCAGCGCCTCAGGGGGTTAGACAAAGTCCTTGTACTTTTCGAGGAAGCGCACGGGCTTGGAGAGCGCATCGCGGCGGAACGGGTCACCCAGTTCGCGCGTGCACATCACCTCGATCACGCAGGTCTTGCCGTGGTTCATCTGCAGGTCGATGGCCTTTTGCAGCGCCGGGCCCACGTCCTCGATCTGGTCGACCACGATGCTCTCGGCGCCCATGGCGCTGGCAATCGCCGCGAAGCTTTCGCTTTCCAGCTCGCCGGCCACGAAGCGGCGGTTGTAGAAGTCCACCTGGTTCTTCTTCTCGGCGCCCCACTGGCGGTTGTGGAAGACCACGGCCGTGACGGGAATGTCATGGCGCACGGCGGTCATGATCTCCACCATGCTCATGCCCCAGGCGCCGTCGCCGGCGTAGGCAATGGCCGGACGGTCGGGCGCTGCGCACTTGGCACCGATGATGGTGGGCAGGGCATAGCCGCAGTTGCCGAAGCTCATGGGCGCGAAGAAGCTGCGCGGCTCGTCGAAGCGCAGGTAGCTGTTGGCCACGGAGTTGATGTTGCCGATGTCGGTGGAGACCATCACGCGCGGCGGCATGGCCTTTTCCAGCTCGCGCAGCACCTGGCGCGGGTGCAGGTACTTGCCGCCCGTGGGCGTGCGCTCGCCCTTGGCCTCTTCGATCATGTCCAGGCTGTAGGGGTCGCGCTCATGCGTCCACTCGTCCAGCTCCTTCTCCCAGGCCGCCTTCTCGGTGGCGATGGTGTCGGCGCGCGCGGCCTTGGTGGCGTCGCAGGCCAGGGTCTGGCCCTGCAGGCGGCGGCCCAGCTCGCGTGCCACGGCCTTGGCGTCGCCGTGGATGCCGACCGAGATCTTCTTGACCAGGCCCAGGTTGGTGTGGTCGGCCTCGACCTGGATGATCTTGGCGTTCTTGGGCCAGTAGTCCATGCCGTGCTGGGGCAGGGTGCCGAAGGGGCCCATGCGCGAGCCCAGCGCGATCACCACGTCGGCCTGGGCGATGAGCTTCATCGCGGCCTTGGAGCCCTGGTAGCCCAGCGGGCCGGCCCACAGCGGGTGCTTGGCGGGGAAGGCGTCATTGCGCAGGTAGCCCGTGACGACGGGTGCGCCCAGGCGCTCGGCCAGCTGCCTGCATTCCTCGACCGCATCGCCCATGACCACGCCGCCGCCGGCCAGGATCACGGGGAACTTGGCCGTGGCCAGCAGTTCCGTGGCGGCCTGCAGGCTGTTTTCGCCGCCCGAGCCGCGCTCCACGCGCATGGGCTTGGGGATTTCGCACTGCACTTCGCCGTAGAAATAGTCGCGCGGAATGTTCAGCTGGGTGGGGCCCATCTCGGAGATGGCGCGGTCAAAGCAGCGGGCCGTGAACTCGGCCATGCGCTTGGGGTTGCAGACATGGCCCTGGTACTTGGTGAACTCCTGGAACATGGGCAGCTGGTTGGCTTCCTGGAAGCCCCCCAGGCCCATGCCCATGGTGCCGGTCTCGGGCGTGATCATGACCACGGGGCTGTGGGCCCAGTAGGCGGCGGCGATGGCGGTCACGCAGTTGCTGATGCCGGGGCCGTTCTGGCCGATCACCACGCCGTGGCGGCCCGAGACGCGCGCATAGCCGTCGGCCATGTGGGCCGCGCCCTGCTCGTGCACCACGGGGATCAGGCGGATGCCGGCGGGCGCGAAGATGTCCATGGCATCCATGAAGGCCGAGCCCATGATGCCGAACATCTCCGTGACGCCGTTGGCCACGCAGGTCTCCACAAAGGCTTCGGAAGGGGTCATCTTCTGGACGCCTTCGACCACCGTACGATTGTTGGCTGCAGTCATGTTGTCTCCTTGAAAATGGAACTCAATGTTCCGAAAAAAGAAATTACGGCGCAAGTCTAGGACTGACTTCGCCTGGATGTCAAACAAATTTCTTTTTTCGGAACAAATTGACTCGAAAAATTGAAAAACATATGATGACCAACACCATGAACACCCGTGACCCCATCCCTGCCCGTATCGATGGCGACACGCCCAACCTGCGGCTGTTTGCCCTGCTGGAGGCCATTGCCCAGAAGAACGAGCCCTTCACGCTGCAGACCATGGTCGAGGAGACAGGCCTGCCCAAGCCCACCATGCACCGCATGCTCCAGCAGCTCGAGGGCGCGGGCATCCTGCAGCGCGAGGGCAACGGCCGGCACTACGGCACGGGCCGGCGCCTGATGCGGCTGGCCGAAAGCGTGCTGCTCAACAACACCACGCATGGCGCGCGCCACGCGGTGCTGGCCCAACTGGTGCGCGACATCGGCGAGAGCTGCAACATCACCGCCTTCTCGGGCAGCGAGGTGCTGTACCTGGACCGGGTGGAGACGCCCGCGCCGCTGCGCTTTTATCTGCACCCGGGCTCGCGCGTGCCGGCCCATTGCTCTGCCACGGGCAAGCTGTTCCTGAGCCAGATGGCGCCCGCGCAGCGCAGGCGGCTGCTGTCGGCCGTGCCGCTGGAAGGCTTCACGGCCAACACGCTGACGGCCTTTGACGCGCTGGACGCCGAGCTGGACCAGGTGCGCGCCCAGGGCCATGCCTTCGACAACGAGGAATTCCTGCCCGGCCTGCTGTGCCTGGGCGTGCTCGTGCCCTCCATCCAGTGCGGCCCCTCGAACATGGGGCTGGCCGTGCAGGCGCCCATCATGCGTTTCACGCGCGAGCGGGCGCTGTCCTTTCTTCCCCAACTGCGCGCGGCGGCCGAGGCGATTGCGCGCATCAACGACGAAGTCCCCCCGGGAGCCCCTGACGATGACTGAGCTGACCCTGATGCATCCCACGCGCACGCTTGGCGTGCGCGAGACCTTCGGCCTGGACACCGACATGCAGGTGCCCGCCTTTGCCGAACGCAGCGAGCATGTGCCGGCCGTGGACCCGGCCTACCGCTTCAACCCGCAGGCCACGCTGGCCATCCTGGCCGGCTTTGCGCACAACCGGCGCTTGGTCATCCAGGGGCTGCACGGCACGGGCAAGTCCACCCATATCGAGCAGGTGGCGGCGCGGCTGAACTGGCCCTGCGTGCGCGTCAACCTCGACGGCCACATCAGCCGGCTGGACCTGGTGGGCAAGGACGCCATCGTGCTGCAGGAGGGCCGCCAGGTCACGCAGTTCCAGGAAGGCATCCTGCCCTGGGCGCTGCAGCGGCCCGTGGCCCTGGTCTTCGATGAATACGACGCGGGCCGGCCCGACGTGATGTTCGTCATCCAGCGCGTGCTCGAACGCGAGGGCAGCTTCACCCTGCTGGACCAAAAGCGCGTGCTCCAGCCGCATGCGCAGTTCCGCCTCTTCGCCACCATGAACACCCTGGGCCAGGGCAACCTCAGCGGCCTGTACCACGGCACGCAGATGCTCAACCACGCCCAGCTCGACCGCTGGAACCTGGTCACCAGCCTGGACTACCTGGCGCCGGCCGAGGAAGCCGCCATCGTGCTGGCGCGCGTGCCGCAGTTGGCCACGCCGCAGGGGCGCGAGCAGGTGGCCGCCATGGTGGCGCTGGCCGCGCTCACGCGCAAGGGCTTTGCGGTGGGCGACCTGTCGCTGCTGATGTCGCCGCGCACCGTCATCACCTGGGCCGAGAACGCGCAGATCTTCCACGACCTGCGGCTGGCCTTCGAGCTGTCCTTCCTCAACAAGTGCGAGCCGGCCGAGCGGGCCATCGTGGCCGAGTACTTCCAGCGCTGCTTCGGCCAGGAACTGGCGCTGCGCGACGAGCCCGCCCATGCCTGCTGAGGCATCCCCCTCGCTGGCGCGCATGGAGGCCTGGGGCGGCGCGCTGCTGCGCGCCATGGCGGGCGATGCCTCGCTGCAATGGAGCGGGCAGACGCTGTACCGGGGCACGGCGCCCGTGGTGCTGGCAGCGGCCCACCAATCCGATGTGCCCGCCCGATTGGCCGACCAGCGCGGCCTGCTCGACGGTGCCAGCCTGCGCCTGCGCCTGAGCGATGCCGGCCTGCACGCGCGCCACCTGCCCGGCGACCCGGTGGAGCGGCTGGTGTTCGAACTGCTGGAGCAGTTGCGCGTGGAAAGCCTGGCGCCCGAGGAATGGCCGGGCGCACGCGCCAACCTGCATGCGCGCTTTGTGCACTGGAGCCAGGCCTTTGCCGATTCGGGCCTGACCGAAAGCAGCCTGGGCATCCTGCTGTTCACCGTGGCGCTGACCGCCTGGAGCCGCCTGAGCGGCCATGAGCCGCCCGATGCCCTGGCCGACCTGGCTGAGGCCACGCGCGCCGGCCTGTCCGCTCAACTGGGCGGGCAGTGGGCCCTGCTGCGCCGCCACCGGCAGGACCAGCAGGCCTTCATTGCGCCGGCCCTGGCCATCAGCCGCTGGGTGGGCCAGGCCGTGCGGTCAGCCCAGGAGGAGGCGCCGCGCGGCGCTGGCGGGCCGCGCCGGCGCGGCAGCTTCGCGCTGCCGCTGCACTTTGAATCGCAAAGCCTGGATGCGCCGCCCGTGGCGCTCAGCGGCGACAGCCGCGCCTGGGCCGGCTCGGCCCACAGCTACCGCGTGTTCACGCGCGCCTATGACCGCGAGGCGCAGGCCGCCGAGCTGATCCGCGCAGCGCAACTGGCCGAGTTCCGCGGGCAGATGGACGACGAACTGGCGCGCAGCGGCTTGCACGCGGGCCGGCTGGCCCGCGACCTGCAGCAGCGCCTGGCCGTGCCGCGCCACGACGGCTGGCAGTTCGGCCTTGAGGATGGACACCTGGATGCAAGCCGGCTGGCGCAACTGGTCAGCGATCCGCAGCAGCGCGCCATCTTCAGGAACGAGCTGCCGCGCCCCGTCAGCGATGCGGCCGTGGCTATCCTGCTGGACTGCTCGGGCTCGATGAAGGCGCATGCGCGCCCGCTGTCCCTGCTGGTGGACCTGCTGGGCCGCGCGCTGTCCATGGCCGGCGTGCCGGTGGACGTGCTGGGCTTTTCCACCCAGGCCTGGAACGGCGGCCGCGCCCGCCGCGACTGGCAGCGCGCGGGCCAGCCCCACATCCCGGGCCGGCTCAACGAGCGGCTGCACATCGTCTTCAAGGACGCCGCCAAACCCTGGCGCCACGCCCGCCACGGCATTGCCGCGCTGCGCAGGCCCGACCTGTTTCGCGAGGGCGTGGACGGCGAGGCCGTGGAATGGGCCTGCGAGCGGCTGCTGGCGCGGCCCGCGCAGCGCCGCATCCTGCTCGTCATCTCGGACGGCTGCCCCATGGACACGGCCACGCACCAGGCCAACGACGAGCACTACCTGGACCAGCACCTGCGCCAGGTCATCGCCCGGCACGAGCGCGCGGGCGACGTGCAGATCCGCGCGCTGGGCGTGGGGCTGGACCTGGGCGTGTTCTACCGGCGCAGGCTGGCGGTGGACCTGCGCGAGCAGATCGATGAAGCCCTGCTGATGGACGTGGCGGAGTTGATCTGCCGGCCGTGATGCCTTCCACGATAGCGACTTCGCTCAGTCCCCATCCCGCCCGGGTGGGACTGCAGATCTAGCGGACCTGCGCGACAAAGTCGCTCACCAACCGCGCAAACTCCACGGGCATTTCCACGGCACTCAAATGCGCGGCGGGCAGCGACACCAGCTGCGCGCCCGGAATCTGCGCCTGCATGTCCTCGGACAGGGCAGGCGGCGTGGCCTCATCGCGACTGCCCGCAATGAGCAGCGCGGGGCAGGCGATGCGCCGGTTGCTCTCGCGAAAATCGATGCCGCCCACGGCCGCACAGGCGGCCGCATAGGGCTTGGCCGCCAAAGCCTCCAGCCCTGCGCGCAAGGAGGCCACGCGGGCCGCCTGCCCGGTGCGGAACTCGGGGGTGAACCAGCGCTGCATGGCGCCGTCGGCAATCACCGCCACGCCCTGGTCGTGCACGGTGGCAATGCGCGCCTGCCAGCCCGCGCGCGCGGCCTCGTCGTAGTAGCTGGCCGAATTGGCGATGGTGATGCTGCGCACCAGCGCCGGATGGCGCACGGCCAGGGCCTGGGCCGTCATGCCGCCCATGGACAGGCCCACGAAGTGCACCGGCCCCTGGCCCAGTGCCTCGATCACGCCGGCTGCGTCGTCTGCCAGGTCGTTCATGTCGAAGGCCTCGCCGATGGCGGGCGAGCGGCCGTGGCCCCGGTGGTCGTAGCGCACCACGGTGAAGCGGTCTTCCAGCGCCTGGGCAACGCCGTCCCACATCTGGAGGTCACAACCGAGCGCGTGGCTCAGAACGAGGGCCGGGCCTTGGCCCTGCTGCACAACATGGAGTTTCGACATGGCGGTCACTGCTTGGGGAAAAGGCGATTATGGGATGGCCCATGCGGGCGGGCGGCTACGGATACCACGCATATCCGGCATCTCAGCCCCATAATCCCCAGCCATGCACGCCCTGCGCAACTCCGTCTCACTGGCCCGCCTGGTCATGGCGTGGTTCGCGTTGACGCTGGGCCTGGCCATTGCATCGCCCCTGGTGCACCCGCAGGCCATGGAACTGGTCTGCACGGCTGGCGGCAGCGTCAAGCTGGTCGTGGTCAACGGTGAAGAAGGGCAGGCGGTGTCTGCCCAGCATTCGCTGGACTGCCCGCTGTGCCTGGCGGTGACGCCGCCGCCCGCGCATGTCTCCCCCTCCTGGGCGCAACCGCAGCCGCTGGGCCGCGCGCTGCAGCCCATCGTCTCTGCCCGCATTGCCTCCCTGGTCGGCGCGCCGCTGCCGCCGCGCGGGCCTCCCTTGCTGCTGCTGATCGCCTGAGCCCTCGGCTGCTGTGCAGCGCTGTCCCGCGCTGTCTGGCCGCTGGCCTGTCTCAGAACATTGCCGCACCGGCCGGGCGCAGCCTTGTCGGTGCGGCTTCGCCAAGATTCCATGCAGGGAAGCCATGTTCCGTTCCGATTGCCATGTGGCGCCGCAGCGCGCCGCCGATTTTTCTTCGACCCTCCCATCCGTTGCTTGCGTTGCCCTGTCTCGCCGTGCCTGCCTTGGCGGCGGCCTGGCCGCACTGGCGCTGCTGGCCGGCTGCAAGCCCGCCACCGTGCCGTTCAAGGGCATCGACCTCACCGGCGCGCAGTACGGCCGGGACTTCCGCCTGCGCGATGCCGATGGGCGCGAGCGCACGCTGGCCGACTTCAAGGGCCAGGCCCTGATGGTCTTTTTCGGCTTCACCCAATGCCCCGATGTCTGCCCCACGGCGCTGACGCGCGCGCTGGAAGTACGCGAGCTTCTGGGTGCCGATGGCGCCCGCCTGGCCGTGGCCTTCATCACCATCGATCCCGAGCGCGATACGGCCCAGGTGCTCAAGGCCTATGTGGGCGCCTTCGACCCCGGCTTTGTCGCGCTGCGCGGTGACGAGGCGCAGACGGCCGAGGTCGCCAGGGAATTCAAGGTCTTCTACAAGAAGGTGCCCACGGGGGCGTCCTACACCATGGACCACTCGGCCATCACCTATGTCTTCGATCCCGAGGGCCGGCTGCGCGTGGCGTTCCGCCATGAGCAGGACGCGCAGGACTGCGCGGCCGATCTGCGGCAGATCCTGCAGGCTGCATGACGGCTCTGCACTTTCTCAGGTGGCCGGCGCAACAGGCCTTTGCGCAGCAGCCTCCGCCCTGGCCCAGGCAGCGACCATTCTTGCGGAGGTGAAGGTACGCGCCAGCGGCGCGAGCGCCGTTGCCATCGATCAAAACCTTGTCTGGATCGTCCCGTCCTTGTGCTAAAAATGTGCGGCTCCATCCACCCCGATGCCCATCCAGCAAGTAGGAAAGAGACACCCGGCGCCATGAAGAGGCTTCTTTCCGACAAGGTGCTCCTGCGCCTGGTGCTCGGCAACCTGCTGGTGGCCGGCCTGCTGGGCCTGGCCACCTGGTTGAGCCTGCGTGCCAACCACCAGGCCGACCTGGACCTGGGCGTGGCCGTCACCCGGAACCAGGCCCGCAGCCTGAGCCTGGAGCTGAACGCCGAGATGCGGCTGGTGGACAACGCCCTGGCCACCGTCGCGGGCCGCTACCGCAGCCGGAGTCTGGAAGGCGCGGACGTGGCGGCGCTGGCCCTCTATGAAATCCTGCAGGAGCAGCGCGCCCTCGTTCCCTTCGTCACGGCGCTGCGCGTCACCGATGCCAATGGCCAGGTCCTGCAGAGTGCGAACGAGGAGGAGCCGGCATTCTCCGTGGCCGAGCGAGGCTACTTCGACCGGGCGCGCAACACCGACCGCATGGTGGTCTCCGACCCGCTGGTCAGCCACTCCTTCAAGAAATGGGCCATCGTGCTGGCGCGGCGGCTGCAATCCGGCGACGGGGATTTCCAGGGCATCGTCTATGCGGTCGTCGCGGCCGAGCATTTCCAGTCGCTGTTCCGCCGCCAGGCCTTCGGGCCCGACAGCGCCATTGCGCTGCGTTCGGACAAGGATCTGCTGGTGGCCCGCTACGCGGCAGGCGATCCCCAGCCCATGGCCGGCATCGGCGGCTCGGAAGTCTCGGGCGAGTACCACCGGGCCCTGGCCGATGACCGGGAGCTTGGCTGGTACATCACGCCCACGCTGCTCGATGGCGTGGAGCGCATCACGGCCTACCAGCGCCTGGCCGGCTATCCGCTGACCGTCTTCACCGGCCTGGGCACGGAAAGCTACCTGGCGGGGTGGCGTGCATCGGCCTGGCGTGCCTGGGCGCTCACGGGCCTGAGCATCGCGCTGATCGCGCTGGGTTCGGTCAGCCTCTATCTGCTGCAGCAGCGCGAACGCGTGGCGCGCATCCGGCTCGCCGAGCTGCTGCGCCAGCAGGAACTGTTCATGGACAACGACCTCATCGGCATCGCCCGCCTGCGCGAGCGCCGGCTGCTGTGGACCAACCAGGCCCTGCAGCGCATGCTCAAGCGCCCGGCCGGCGAGCTGCTGGACCACTCGGCGCGCATCCTCTACCCGGACGAGGAAACCTACGAACGCTCCGGCGAACTGGCCTATGGCGCACTGCGCTCCAGCGGCAAATGCCACGCCCAGATGCAGCTGCAGACCAGCGATGGCAGCCTGCTCTGGGTCGATGTCAGCGGCGCAGGCCTGGCCGATGGCGAATCGATATGGGTCTTCGTGGACATCGACGCGCTCAAGCGCGGCGAGCAGGCGGCCCAGCACCAGGCATTGCACGACGTGCTGACCGGCCTGGCCAACCGTCGCGCGCTGCAGGCGCGGCTGCAGCGCGCGCTGGCCCAGGCCAGCGGCCCCGGCCAACTGGCCGTCTGCTTCATGGACCTGGACGGCTTCAAGCAAGTCAACGACACCGAAGGCCACGACGCCGGCGATGAAGTGCTGCGCATCATCGCCCGCCGCCTCACCACCCAGGCCCGCGAAACCGACTGCGTCGCCCGCCTGGGCGGAGACGAATTCGTGCTGCTGCTGGACGAACTGGCCTCGGCCGACGACGCCCGGCAGATCATGCAGCGCTGCCTGGCCTCCATCCGCCAGCCCATCCGCCTGCACAGCGGCGCCACCGTGCAGGTCGGCGCCAGCATGGGCATCGCCCTCAATGCCTCCCGGGAAGATGCCACCCAGCTCCTGCAGCGCGCCGACGAGGCCATGTACGCGGCCAAGCGCGCGGGCAAGGGGAGGATTGTGCTGGCGGGCGGGTAGGGATTTTGGGGCTATGCCGCCGTTGTGATCGGGGCAGTTGCCGGGGCAGGTGGGGCCTTGGGCTCAACAAGGCAAGACCTCGAATGCCGAGCCAAAAGACGACGCAAGGCCGTTGATGGCCCGTGTGCACACGCGTGCCCGGTTGAATGCGATGTCGCACAGCAGCGCGATGGCAAAGGCCAGATAGGCCATGTAGGCCAGGCCGATGTAGGTGCCAAACACAATGGTGTGCAGCCAGTCCTGTGCGAACAGATACAGCATGGCAGTCACCGCCGAGGCGGTCACCAGCACGATGGCGGGCAGTGCCAGCTGCAGCCCCGCCCGCCTGCGTCGCGCCGTCACGCCGGCCAGGGCCAGAAACACCAGCGCATTGGACGCAGTGAAGACCCTGAACTCCCGCACCAGGCTGGCCGTGGTCTGGTGGTAGGCCGACTCGATGAGTTCCACCAGCCGGGCGCGCATCTGGATCAGCGATGCCAGCTGGGTGGCCTGGCGTTGCTGCGCGTAGACGGCCTTGCGCTTGCGGCATTCGCAGTCAGCACGGCGCATGTCGGTCATGACCGAAGCCAGCTTGTCGGGAATGCCTGCCTCGATCTCGCGCCGCACTGCGGCGATCTCGCTATCTGTCCTGCCCAGCGCCTTCTGGGCCAGGCCCGCCATGCGCGAGCCTGAAAGCGCATCCAGCTGGGTGCCCAGCCTGCGCTCGATCTCGATGCGGATGATCTCCTTGCCCAGGCTCTCGACCAGCAATGGCGAGGAAAACGACAGGGCGAAGGCTGCGCCGAACACAAGCGTGCCCAGGATGCCGAAGCAAAGAATGAGGGTTCGCATGCGCAAGCGGGGCGGTGGCTTGTCAACCCTTGCGCGGCGCCATGCCCAGCGTGGCCAGCAGTCCCGCGCAGGCGTCCTCCACCAGGTCCAGCACGTCCTCGAAACCCCGGTCGCCGCCGTAATAGGGGTCGGGCACTTCGCGCGCGGTGTGCTCGGTGCAGAAGTCCGTCAGCCGCTGCACGCGGTGCCATTCGGACTCGGGGCAGATCCTGCGCGCTGCAGATTCGTTGGCGCCATCCATCACCAGCACCTGGTCGAATGCCATGAAGTCCTCGGCCCGCAGCTGCCGCGCGCGCTGCTGCGAGAGGTCATAGCCGCGCCGTGCGGCATGGGCCTGGGAGCGGCGGTCGGGGGCCTCGCCCACGTGGTAGTCGTGCGTGCCTGCGGAGTCCACTTCGATGCGGCCAGCCAGGCCCGCGTCGGCCACCATTTTTTCAAGCACGCCGTGGGCCGTGGGGCTGCGGCAGATGTTGCCGGTGCAGACCATGAGGATTCTTTTCCTCTTTGTGGCTGGCCTGCGGTCAGCTGACTGTTCCCGAATCTGTTCCATAAACCTCCCTGTGGGTAACGGGCTTCACGACATCTGGATTGCCTGCGATGCCCAGGTGATCGCCGGCATTTTCCACGCCCCGCACCTGATCTGCCGGGCCGCTTATGCTGCGCCCATGGTGGAACTGCTTTGTTTCTGGATGGCCCGGGTGGGCGCGGCCCTGCTGGAGTTGCGGTTGCTGCGCAGCAGCGACGGTGGCTTCAGGGTGATGCTCATCACGGCGGCCATCGTGGTCATCGTGCGCCTGGCGTTGCTGTCCCTTTACGCCTGAGCCCGCAGGTCGGGCACGGGCAGGCGCCCTGTCGGGCGGATTTCATGGTGCCGCGCCGCCGGCATGGGACGTGGCTGAACTCAATGCAGCGCCATCTTGCACGCCAGTGCGGATTCTTCGGTCACGGCGGAATCGATGCATCAATCATGTGCGGCCCGGTGATCTTCTGCGACGGGATCCAGACCAGATAGGACCTCCATATGCCCCGATCATTGCAGTACACAAGGTACTCGCCTGGGTCCAGGCGGCTCTCCCGGTATTGGAATTGCACGCAGCCGATAGCTCGGTTCTTGCCCAGCGCGATGGCGATGTCCCGGCTGAAATCAGTTTTCCACGGACCGGGATAGCGCTCGGTGAGCGGCACACTTTTCGGCGCAGGCACAAGGAAGGCAACGGCCAAAAACGCTGCGGCGATCACTGCCGCTGCTCTCAGTTTGTTGTTCATCTCTGTCTAGATCGGGCCTCTGCAGTCAAACAATGCGCAAGGACATGCCCGCCTTCCTGGGCAGCAGGGAGGGTTCGAACCCATAGCGGCGATAGAACTCCGGCGTGCCGTGGTCGGCCATGAGGCTGACATAGGCCGTGGGCAGGGCATTGCCGTGGATGTACTGCATCAGGCGCTGCATGATGAGGTGGCCCAGGCCCTTTTTATGGTGCTCGGGGATGACAGCGATGTCCACGATTTCGAAAAAGCACCCGCCGTCTCCGATCACGCGGCCTATGCCAACCGGCGTTGCATCGGCATAGACGACCACGCTGAACAGGCCGTTTTTCAGGCCGATGGCGGCCGCCTCGGGCGACTTGCGGCTCAGGCCGGCAGCCAGCCGGATCTGGATGTAGTCCTGGAGGGCGGGGACGTGGTCTTCAATGCGGTAGTTCATGGATGGAGAGGGCGCCAGGGGCATATCGGAGGATCGGCAGAGCGCCATCATAGGCAGGCGTCTGCCCGATGCCCAAGGCAGAGCTTTCGGCCAGGCCGGCCCTGGTGACTGCGTTGGAGTGCGCTTGCACCGTATCCAGCGCACGCCGCGCAGCTCGGCGCGCAGCAGGCTGGTGAACAGCGTTGCGCCTACGTTGCGGGTCTCGCGCGCATCTTGTCGCAGCAGCCGCTGCATGGCGGGGGACATGTGAGCCGATGCGCCACAAGACAAACAGCCGCCTGGTCTGCGCACTGGCGCAATCGGTCCAGCAGAATGAAGCCATCGCAACAATCAACGGATACCGTCCAAATGGAGTATGGAATGCAAGAGGTGAGGTGTTCCAGCTGCAATCGCAAACTTGCAATGGGCATCTTCCAGAAACTGAGCATCAAGTGCCCGCGCTGCGGGACGCTGAATTCCTTGAGGGTCGAGAGCCCCCAATATGAGTGCCATCGAGCGCCTGTCAACTTAGATGAAAGGCAATCGCCATGACAACTCTTGCAAAGCCCACCCCCATCGGCGCCCTGTACGCGAACCTGGGTGTCAATACCTCCGTCGTGCAGGTGGTCGCGCCTGGCAACAATCTCCATGGCCTGGTGATCCGCACGCTGTACGTCAATTCCTATGCTGGCACGATCGGTGTGCAGGTGTACGCTGACACAGCCGCCCCATCGGCATATGGCGATGGTACGAAGCGCTTGATCTTCATCGGCACTCCCATTCCGACGATCAGCGCGCAGTACTCTTTGTATGTGCCGCCTGGCCAGGGGATTTGGGCTGTTGCCAATGGAAACGGCAGCGTCAACATGACCTATGACCTGTTGACAGAAACCCTTGTCTAAGGGGTTGTGACGGAAAGCCCGCTGACACAGCCAGCGGGCTTTTCTGTTTGCTGCGTGCGTGACCTTTGGCGCCTTAGCTCGCCTCCTCGAAGGTGCGAAGTGAATGCGCTTGGAGCCTGTTTTTTGTGAGGCCGAAGTCTGGCTTCTGGATGAAGTGCAACCTGATGGCTTGCGTATGTTGAACGACGCGCTTTTCGATATGCGTCAAGCAGCCCGGTCTGACGTCCATATCAACGCTGGAAATTGCCAACTTCGAAGGCCGTGAATCGCCTTTCGTGAAGACCTTGCTCAAACCAGCTCTCGGCGCCATGCCCAGTTTTGCTGATCTGACCGAGACCTCAGTGCAGCGCCACCATCAACTGCCCATTCTCATTGCGCACCGCATGCACGCGTACGGAGTGTTCGGGCGCTTCCAGGCATTCGCCGGTGGCCAGGTCGAAGTGGTGCTTGTAGATGGGCGAGGCGACGACGACGCGCTCGCCCAGGCTGCCGACCAGGCCGCGCGCGAGCACGCTGGCGCCGCAGCACGGGTCCACGTTGTCTATGGCGTAGAAGCGGTCTTCGCCAAGGCGAAAGACCGCCACATGCCGGCCTTCGACCAGGGCGCAGACCCCCGTGTCGGGGACGATGTCGCGGGTGGCGCAGACGGGCATCCACTGTTCTTGGGCGGGGTGTGTCATGGCGGTGCCTTGTCGGTGGTGTGGGTGCGGGCCTGGATCAGGCCTGGATCAGGCCAGGGCCTCGCTGCGCTCTTCGCTGCGCGCCGGGCGGATCTGGCCGCGCTCCTGCACGAAGACGATGTGCTCGTCGGGCTGGTCGCTGTTGATGAAGCTGCGAAAGCGCTGGCGCACTTCGGGCGTGGTGACGGCGGTCTTCCACTCGCACTGGTAGGTGTCCACCACATGCTGCATCTGGGCCTCGAGTTCGGCGCCCAGGCCCAGGCTGTCGTTGACCACCACGTCCTTGAGGTAGTCCAGGCCGCCTTCCAGGTTTTCGCGCCAGGTGCTGGTGCGCTGCAGCCGGTCGGCCGTGCGCACGTAGAACATCAGGAAGCGGTCGATGAGCTGCAGCAGCCTGTCCTTGGACAGGTCGGAGGCGATCAGCTCGGCATGGCGCGGCTTCATGCCGCCGTTGCCGCAGACGTAGAGGTTCCAGCCCTTGTCGGTGGCGATCACGCCCACGTCCTTGCCCTGGGCCTCGGCGCATTCGCGCGTGCAGCCCGAGACGCCGAACTTGATCTTGTGCGGCGCGCGCAGTCCCTTGTAGCGGTTTTCCAGCTGCACGGCCAGGCCCACGCTGTCGTCCACGCCGTAGCGGCACCAGGTGGAGCCCACGCAGCTTTTGACGGTGCGCAGCGACTTGCCGTAGGCATGGCCGGACTCGAAGCCGGCCGCGATCAGCTCCTCCCAGATCAGCGGCAGCTGCTCCACGCGCGCGCCGAACAGGTCCACGCGGGCGCCGCCCGTGAGCTTGGTGTACAGGCCGTATTTCTTGGCCACCTGGCCGACGGCGATCAGGCCGTCCGGCGTGACCTCGCCGCCGGGCATGCGCGGCACCACGGAGTAGCTGCCGTCCTTCTGGATGTTGCCCAGGTAGTAGTCGTTGCTGTCCTGCAGGCTGGCCAGCTGGGGCTGCAGCACGAACTCGTTCCAGCACGAGGCCAGGATGCTGGCGGCCAGCGGCTTGCAGACATCGCAGCCCAGGCCCTTGCCATGGCGGTGCAGCAGCTCGTCGAAGGTCTTGATGCCGCCCACGCGCACCAGGTGGTACAGCTCCTGGCGCGAGTGCGGGAAATGCTCGCAGACATGGTTGTTGACGGCCATGCCGCGCCGGGCCATCTCGGCCTTCATGACCTGGGTGGCCAGCGGCACGCAGCCGCCGCAGGTGGCGCCGGCCTGGGTGCAGGACTTGAGCTCGGCCATGGTGCAGGCGCCTTCGCCCACGGCCGCGCAGATCTGCGCCTTGGTGACGTTGTTGCACGAGCAGATCTGCGCCGTGTCGGGCAGGGCGTCCACGCCCAGGCCGGGCTTGGCCTTGCCGTCGCTGGAGGGCAGGATGAGGAACTCCGGCTCCTCGGGCAGGGCGATGCTGTTGAGCGTCATCTGCAGCAGCGTGCCGTACTCATCGGCATTGCCCACCAGCACGGCGCCCAGCAGCTGGCGGCCGTCCTCGCTGACCACGATCTTCTTGTAGACCTGCTTGCGCTCGTCGATGAACTGGTAATTGCGGCTGCGCGGCGTCTTGCCCTGGGCGTCGCCGATGCTGGCCACATCCACGCCCATGAGCTTGAGCTTGGTGCTGAGATCGGCCCCGCCGAAGGCGGCCTCGGCCTCGCCCGCAATGTGGCGGGCCGCCACGCGCGCCATGTCGTAGCCGGGTGCCACCAGCCCGAAGGTCTGCTCGCGCCAGGAGGCGCATTCGCCAATGGCGTAGACGCTGCGGTCGCTGGTGCGGCAATGGTCGTCCACGGCCACGCCGCCGCGCGGGCCTATGGCCAGGGCGCATTGGCGGGCGATCTCGTCGCGCGGGCGGATACCGGCGGAGAAGACGATCATGTCGGTTTCCAGGTGCGTGCCGTCGGCAAACACCATGCGGTGGCGCGCCGTGGCGCCGTCGGTGATCTCCAGCGTATTGCGGCCCGTGTGCACCTGCACGCCCAGGTCCTCGATCTTGCTGCGCAGCACGCGGCCGCCGCCGTCGTCCACCTGCACGGCCATCAGGCGCGGGGCGAACTCCACCACATGGGTCTCCAGGCCCAGGTCGCGCAGGGCCTTGGCGCATTCCAGGCCCAGCAGGCCTCCGCCCACCACCACGCCGGTCCTGGAGCGCGCGGCCGATGCCTGCATGGCCTCCAGGTCCTCGATGGTGCGGTAGACAAAGCAGTGCGGCCGGTCGCGCCCCGGCACGGGCGGCACGAAGGGCGCCGAGCCTGTGGCCAGCACCAGCCGGTCGTAGGCGATGACTTCGCCATCGGCCGTGGTCACGGTGCGCTCGCGCCGCTCCACGGCTGCCGCCCTGGCCGCCAGGCGCAGCGTGAAGCCGCTGGCCTCGAAGAAGCCGGGCTCCACCAGGCTCAGGTCCTCGGCGCTTTTGCCGGAGAAGAATTCCGACAGGTGAACACGGTCGTAGGCGGCGCGCGGCTCCTCGCACAGCACGGTGACGTTCGCGTCTGCCACGCCCAGGGCATGCAGCTGCTCGAGAAATTTGTGGCCCACCATGCCGTGGCCGATCACAACGATGTTCATCTGGCGTCCTGCGTTGCGCATCCAGTGTTTTGCGGGCCGCAGGCCAGGGCCAGCGGGTCAGGGCAGCCAATGCAAGTGCCGTGCCAGCACCGCTGCGCGGTGCCTGCCCGTGGTGCACGCTGTCTGGTGCGCAGACAGCGTGCACCGCAATGCGCCCACCGCACCGTGCAGGGGCGGGGTGCGCCGTGGTGGTGCGTCAAGTGCGATCAAGTGCGCCAAGTGCGATCAAGTGCGCCAAGTGCGCCAGGAACGCTGGGTGCGTCAGGCGCGAGGCAGTCCCTGCGCGCGGCTGCGCCAGGCTTCGGGCGCGCAGCCGAATTGCGCAGCGAACCAGCGCGTGAAGGCGCTGTGGCTGGCATAGCCGAGCATGGACGCGATCTGGCCCACGCTGTAGTGGGGATGGTCCAGGTAGCGCAGGGCCAGGTCGTGGCGCACTTCGGTCAGCAGCTCGCTGAAGCTCAGGCCCTCGCGGTCCAGTTCGCGCTGCAGCGTGCGCAGGCTGCGCCCCATGCCCTGCGCCACGCCTGCGCAGGTGGCGTTACCCGAGGGCAGCAGCAGGTAGATGACCCTGCGCGCCTGGTGCCCCACGGAGGCGGCACGGTGGGCCGGCATGGCCTCCACCAGCCGCAGCGCATAGCGCGCCAGCGCGGGGTCGGCCAGCGGGTTGGGCTCATCCAGGTCGGCGGCGCGGCAGGCGATGCCGTTGAACTCGGCGCCGAACGTGATGCGGCAGCGGAACATGCGGCGGTGCTCGGACAGGTCGGCCGGTGGCGCGTGGCTGAAGCTGACGCCTTGTGGCCGCCAGCGCTCGCGCAGCAATGCCTCGCACATGCGCCACAGCACGCCCATGGCCAGTTCCACGGACTGGCGCATGGCGCCGTGCAGGACGAAGTCCTCGCGCAGGATGACGATGCCCCCTGCATCCTCCAGGTGGATCAGCAGCGATTCGTTGACCAGGTGCATGTGCGCGACCAGCGTGTCCAGCGCATGGCGCAGCGTGGGCTGGTGCAGCAGCAGCAGGCTCACGGCGCCGAAGCTCGACAGCTGGCGGTGCCGGGCCATGCGCAGGCCCAGGGACTCGCAGCCCGTGGACTGGGCCGCGTCTTCCAGCAGGCGCGCGACGATGGCCACGTCGATCAGCTGGTCCTGCTCGCGCAGCAGCGCGGGCCGCAGGCCGGCCTGGCGCAGGGCCTTGTCGGGGTCGCCGCCCAGTTCGCGCATGACGTCCGAAAAATGGGTCAAGGCCGCCGCGCGCACCATGGTGACCATGCTTGCCCTCCTGTCAGTCCGTGGCCTGGTGGCACGAAATGCAAAGAGGATGGCATGGCTTGCATAGTCCGCGGAACCGGGTTTTCCTACATTGCAGAGACCGGCCCCACGCCGGGCGGACCGTGCCGCCACGGGCCTTCACAACAATGACAGGAGACAGGCATGCGCATAGAGCCCATGACATGCGCCATCGGCGCCGAATTGCTCGGCGTTCGGCTGGCCGACGCGGTGCGCGACGACGCGCTTTTCTCGGAGATCCGGGCGGCGCTGCTGCGCCACAAGGTGCTGTTCCTGCGCGACCAGGGCCTGGCGCGTGCCGAGCACGTGGCCTTTGCGCGGCGCTTCGGTGAGCTGGAGGACCATCCTGTGGCCGGCAGCGATCCCGAGCATCCGGGCCTGGTGCGCATCTACAGGACGCCCGAGCAGCCCAACGACCGCTACGAGAATTCCTGGCACTGCGACGCCACCTGGCGCGAGGCGCCGCCCATGGGCTGCGTGCTGCACTGCGTGGAATGCCCGCCCGTGGGCGGCGACACCCTGTGGGCCAACATGGCGCTGGCCTACGAACGCCTGCCGGACGCCGTCAAGGCGCTGATCGCGCCGCTGCGCGCGCGCCACAGCATCGAATGCACGTTCGGTGCGGCCATGCCCATCGAAAGGCGGCTGACGCTCAAGGCCCAGTACCCCGATGCCGAGCATCCCGTGGTCCGCACCCATCCCGAGACCGGCGAGAAGGTGCTGTTCGTGAACGGCTTCACCACGCATTTCACCAATTTCCATACGCCCGCCAATGTGCGCGTGGGCCAGGACTTCACGCAGGGCGCCTCCGGCCTGCTGCAGTACCTGATCGGCCAGGCTGCCATTCCCGAGTACCAGGTGCGCTGGCGCTGGCGGGCGGGCAGCGTGGCGATCTGGGACAACCGCGCCACCCAGCACTACGCGGCCATGGACTACCCGCCCAGCCACCGGAAGATGGAGCGCGCGGGCATCGTCGGCACGCCGACCTTCTGAAACACGATCACGACACAAGGAGACATGCCATGAACTTTCTCGACGGCCACCTGTTCCCCGAAAACCAGCAGCCCCTGATCATCACGGCCGCGCCCTATGCGCCCTCGTGGCTGCCCTCGGACTTTCCCGGCGAGATCGCCGTGACCATGGACGAGCAGATCCAGAAGGCCGTGGACTGCTACAACGCCGGCGCCACCGTGCTGCACCTGCATGTGCGCGAGCTGGATGGCAAAGGCAGCAAGCGTTTGTCGAAGTTCAACGAGCTGATCGCCGGCGTGCGTGCGCGCGTTCCCGAGATGATCATCCAGGTGGGCGGATCGATCAGCTTTGCTCCCGAGACGGACGGCGCGGCCGCCAAGTGGCTGTCCGACGACACGCGCCACATGCTGGCCGAGCTGGAGCCCGTGCCCGACCAGGTCACGGTGACCATCAATACCTCGCAGATGAATTTCCTGGAGCAGTTCGATGCGCGCGACATACGCGGCACCTCCATGGAGGACCCGGCCGTCTTCAATGCCTACAGGGAGATGACCGTGCCCGCCCAGCCCGGCTGGGCCGAGGAGCACATCCGGCGCCTGTCGGCCGCCGGCATCCAGAGCGCCTTCCAGTGCTACAACATCAACAGCTTCGAGTCCGTGGAGCGGCTTATGCGCCGCGGCATCTACAAGGGCCCGCTGGTGATGAACTGGGTGGCGATTGGCGGCGGCATGGACGCGCCCAGCATCTACAGCCTGGCCAACTTCGTGCGCGCCGTGCCCGACGGCGCCGTGCTCACCGTGGAAAGCTCGGTGCTCAATGTGCTGCCCGTGAACATGATGGGCATTGCCATGGGCCTGCATGTGCGCTGCGGCACCGAGGACAACCTCTGGAACCAGCGCCGCACGGCCAAGATGGGCACGGTGGCGCAGATCGAGCAGCTGGTGCGCATCGCAGGCGAGTTCGGCCGCCCCATCGCCACGGCGCAGCAGGCGCGGGAGATCTGCCGGATCGGCCAGTTCTACGGCACCGTGGAAGAGACGCTGGCGGCCAACGGCTTCGCGCCCAACCGCAACGGCGCCCAGCAGGGGTTTCTGCGCAAGGCCGCCTGAACCGGGAGCCCACGATGCAACGCATGCCCCCCTGGACTGCCATCGCCCTGGCCGCCTCGCTGCTGGCCGGTGGCGCCCACGCCTTCGGCGACAAGCCGGTCCGGCTCATCGTGCCGGCGCCGCCCGGCGGCACCATCGATGTGTTCGCGCGCATCATCAGCGACCAATTGGCGCAGGAGATACGCCAGCCCGTCATCGTCGAGAACCGGCCCGGCGCCGGTGGCGCCATCGCCGTCAAGCACATGCTGTCCCAGCCGGCCGACGGCGGCACGCTGCTGGTGACGGTGACCAACATCCTCACCGAGGTACCCCATGTGCTCAAGGTCGGCTTCGACCCCATGAAGGACGTGCGGCCCGTGGCGCAGATGGCGCGCTCGGTGATGCTGTTCATCGCCTCGCCGCAGTTTCCCGCGCGCGACGGGGCCGAGGCCATCGCCTACGTGAAGGCCCACCCGGGCACGCTGTCGTTCGCCTCGTACAGCCAGGGCACGGCCTCGCAGTACGCAGGCGCCATCCTCAACAGAAGGGCCCACCTGGACATGGAGCATGTGGCCTTCCCGGGCTCGGCGCCCGCGCTGGCCCAGGTCATGGGCAACCAGATCCCGCTCATGTTCGACGGATCGGTCACCTCCAAGCCGCTGATCGCGGGCGGCAAGGTCAGGCTGCTGGCCGTGGCCTACAAGAGCCGGCTGCCCGACTACCCGCAGGTGCCCACGCTGGCCGAGCTGGGCTATCCCGAGGTGGATTTCAGCAACTGGAGCGGCGTGTTCGCCTCGGCGCAGACGCCGCGCCCGCTGCTGGAGAAGATCCACGGCGCGCTGGCCCGGGTCAACGCCCGCAAGGCCGTGCGCGAACGCTATGCGGGCACGGGCTTCGAGCCCGTCGAAGGCGATCGCTCGCTGGAGCAGATGTCCACCGACCTGCGCGCCGAGTTCGAGCGCAATGCCGAGATCGTCCGGAACTTCGACATCCGGCTCAACTGATGCAGGGCGCCCCACCCAGGCGCTACACAAGGAGACTCCATGGCAAAGGCCATACGCTTTCATACCACCGGCGGCCCCGAGGTGCTCAGGCTGGAGCATGCCGAGGCCGGCGCGCCCGGACCCGGCCAGGCGCGCGTGCGCCACAGCTTCATCGCCGTCAATTTCATCGACATCTATTTCCGCACGGGCCGCTATCCGCTGGCCCTGCCCAACGGCCTGGGCTCGGACGCCGTGGGCGTGGTCGAGGCCGTGGGGGAGGGCGTGACCGAAGTGCGGCCCGGCGACCGCGTGGGCTACCTGATGGGCCCGCAGGGCGCCTACAGCGATGTGCGCGTGATGCCGGCCGAGGTGCTGATCCCGCTGCCCGACGGCATCAGCGACCGCACGGCGGCCACGCTGATGATGAAGGGCATGACGGCGCAGTACCTGTTCCGCCAGGTCCATCCGCTGCAGGGTGGCGAAACCATCCTCTACCACGCGGCGGCCGGTGGCGTGGGGCTGATCGCCTGCCAGTGGGCGCGTGCCCTGGGCGTGACCATGATCGGCACGGTGAGCACCGACGAGAAGGCCGCCGCCGCGCGCGCCAACGGCTGCGCCCACGTCATCGTGACCTCGCGCGAGAACACCGTCGCTCGCGTGATGGAGATCACGGGCGGCAAGGGCGTGCCCGTGGTCTATGACTCGGTGGGCAAGGACACGCTCATGGATTCGCTGGACTGCCTGCAGCCGCGCGGCCGGCTGGTCAGCAACGGCACCTCGTCGGGCTCGGTGGTGGTGGATTCCCAGCTGCTGGCCTCCAAGGGATCGATCTGGATGACGCGGCCCGCGATGGTGCACTACATCCAGCCGCGCGCCCACATGCTGGAGATGGCGCGCGAGCTGTTCGACCATGTGCTGGCCGGGCGCATCGCCAGCGAGCCCCAGCAAAGCTTTGCGCTCGCCGATGCGGCCCAGGCGCACCGGGCGCTGGAGTCGCGCCGCACCACGGGCGCGACGGTGCTGATTCCCTGAAATGGACCTGCCGTGCAGACCCCTGCGCTCCATGCCTTCGGCACCGTGGCCGCAGGCCGCAGGCCCGTCACTTGCGGCCTTATCCGCAGTGCCAGCCTGCATGGCTATGCCGACCTGGTGAAAAGCCTGGGCCATGATCCCGCCGTCCTTGTGCGCGCGGCGGGACTGTCGGCGCGCCTGCTCGACGACCCGGAAACGCTGATTCCCATCCATGCCGTGCGCGAGCTGCTGGAGGTGGCCGCGCGCACCACGGGCACGCAGGATTTCGCGCTGCGCCTGGCGGCGCGGCGCAGCCTGTCCCACCTGGGCCCCATCAGCCTTGTGCTGCAGCAAGAGCCCACGCCGCGCCAGGCGCTGGACACGCTGTGCCGCTACCTCAAGCTGCTGAGTGCGGGCATGTTCGTACGCATCGAGGACGCGGGCTCCGGGGTGCTGGTGCGCCAGGACCTGGTGCCCATCGCGGGCATGGCCATGCGCCAGTCCATGGAGCTGGCGGTGGGCGTGATGTTTCGCGTGCTGCGCGAGCTGATCGGCGCCCAGTGGCGCCCGCAGCAGGTCAGCTTCGTACACCGCGCACCGGCCGATGCATCGGCCCACCGTGCCTTCTTCGGCGTGACCCCTTTGTTTGACCAGCCTTTCAACGGCATGGTCTGCCGCCTGGCGGATCTGCAACTGCTGCGCGAATGCGGCCAGGGGCAGGGCTCGGGCGTTGCGCGCTTTGCGCGAAGCCATCTGGAGCAGGCGCTGCGCAGCCGGGGCGAAGGCATGCAGGCGGCCTGCAGGGAGCTGATCATTGCACTGCTGCCGGGCGGCCGCTGTACGGCCCAGCAGGTGGCACGCCAGCTGGGAATGGACCGCCGCACGCTGCACCGCCGCCTGCTTGCGGAGGGGCAGACTTTCTCGTCACTGCTCGACACCCTCCGCAGGGAACTGGTGCTGCGCCATCTGCAAGACGGTAGCCAGCCCCTGGGCGAGGTGGCAGGCCTGCTGGGGTTTGCCGCGCCCAGCGGCTTTTGCCACTGGTTCCGGGCCGCTTTCGGCGCCAGCGTCTCGGACTGGCGCAGGCGGGGGCAGGGACGGATTGGCGAGGCCTAGTGCGTCAGGCGGTCTTGCGCAGAAATCCCTGGTTGCCGCCGTTGCGGTTGGGCGCGAAGCCGTTGGCCGCCAATGTCTCTTCGGCGGTGTCGTAGAACACGCCAATCTTGCTGATGGCGCGCGCCTGTTGCGCCGTGGCGATGGGGCGGCCGAACTCGCGCGCGATGCGCACCAGTTGTTCGATCTGGGAGACGGTGCTGGCCTTGGCGCTGCGCGACTGGTTCCACAGGCAGTCCTCGGTGCCGCAGCGCACGTGCAGGCCCATGGCGATGCCCATCATGTTCACGGGAAGCACGTTGCGCACATTGCTTTCCACGGTGAGCACGGCGCCGTCGGGCACGGCGCGCACGAAATTGGCCAGGCTGTAGATGCTGGGCGCGTCCATGCCGCCGCCAATCGCCACCCAGTTCATCACCAGCGGGCCCTTGTAGATGCCGCGGCGCATGAGCCGCTCCACGGACTCGAAGCTGTTGATGTTGTAGCACTGGAAGGCGCTCTGGATGCCGGCGGCCGACAGGCGCCGGATGTGCTCCTCGGCCCAGCCGGGCTGGGCGGGCACGGTCATCTCCTTGTAGGCGTCGAAGATGGCGGGCTTCTCGCGCGAGGTGCCCCTGAAGTCCGCGTCCTCGGCCTGCTCCGTCACGTTCATCTGCGAGGTATTGACGGTCACCGTGACCTGGTCGGGCACGGGCTCCAGCTCGGCCAGCATGTGGCGCGTGTCGTCGGACAGCCACTTGGCGGCCGCGCCTTCGGTCTCCGGCGCGAAGCTGATGGAGCCGCCCACCTGGATGATCATCTCGGGCACGCGCGCACGCACGCCGGCGATCAGCTCGTTGAACTTCGACAAACGCTTGCTGCCTTTGCCGTCCAGCTCGCGCACATGCAGGTGCAGCACGGTGGCGCCGGCGTTGTAGCAGTCCACGGCCTTCTGGATCTGCTCTTGCATGGTCACGGGAATGTCTTCGGGGAAATCGCCGGGCAGCCAGCCCGGCGCATAGGGGGCCGCCGTGATGATCAGGGGCTGCTGGTTTTCGGGGAACAGGTGGCCATCGAGAAAATTCATGGGACGCTCCGGTGGGTGGGGGTGAGGGTTGGGTGTGGAAAGAGTCTGTGCAGGGCCTCAGCGCGGGATGTCGCCGACGATGCCCGCGCGCTCCATGCGGCGGGGCGCCGGGTAGTAGTCGTTGAGCGCGTAGTGCTGGGTGCTGCGGTTGTCCCAGACGGCCACGTCGCCGGGCTTCCAGGACCAGCGCACCTGGTATTCGGGAATCGTGGCGCGGCTGATCAGGTAGTTCATCAGCAGCGCGGCGCCGGGCGCCTTGTCTATGCCGTGGCGCACGTTCTCGGGCGTGCTGTAGTTGACGAAGTGGGTGCTGAAGCCCGCGCCCACGAACAGCAGCTTCTCGCCGGTCTCAGGGTGGGTGCGCACCACGGGATGCTCCACGGGCGGGTGCTCGCTGGCCAGCCGCGCGCGCGCCTCGGGCGCCATCACGGCGCCGAAGGTGTGCTCTATGCCGGCCTTGGCGCGCAGGCCGTCGATGCTGCGCTTGATGCTCTCGGGCAGCTCCTCGTAGGCCTTGACCATGTTGACCCAGATGGTGTCGCCGCCGATCGGCGGGCACTCTATGCAGCGCAGCACCGCGCCCATGGCCGGGTTGGGGCGCCACAGGCCATCGCAGTGCCAGGTGTTTTCGTAGCTGTGCGGATCGTCGCTGCGGTAGATGCGCACCAGGCCAGGGTGCTCGGGATCGCTGCCTGCCACGGGATGGTCCTCCAGTAGGCCGAAGCGGCTGGCAAAGGCCACATGTTCGGCGCGCGTGATGTCCTGGTCCCGGAAGAACAGCACGCGATGGGTCAGCAGCGCGGCGCGGATGTCCGCGAACAGTGCGGCGTCGCGTGCGGCATCGCCGAGATGGACGCCGGAGATTTCGGCGCCGATGGCGGGGGTGATCTGTCGGATCTGCATGGTCGGTGTTTCCCTGGAAGTCAGTTCGCGGTGATCTGGTATTTCTTCACGATGCCGGCGTTGCGCTCGGACATCTGGCGTGTCTCGCGCTGCAGCGCGGCGGTGTCGGTGAGCACCTCGGGCTCCAGCCCCACGTCGGAGAGCTTTTGCTGCACGGCCGGCGCGCTGGCCGCTTTCCCGATGGCGGCGCGCAGGCGTTCCATGGTTTCGGGCGGCAGGCGGGCCGGCGCGATCAGGCCCACCCAGCCGCGAAACTGCAGCTCGGGGTAGCCGAGTTCGGCGGTGGTCGGCACCTGGGGCAGGTGGCGCGAACGCCGGGGGCCGGAGAACGCGTAGGCACGCAGCTTGCTGGCCCTGATCAGGGGCACCGAGGTCAGCATGCCGTCGAACATGACGTCCACCTGGCCGCCCAGCAGGGCCTGCACGGCCGGCGGCGAGCCCGCGTAGCCCACGTGCTGCAGGTCCAGGCCCGCCTTGTCGCTGAGGATCAGGCCGGCGTAGTGCGACACGGTGCCGGGGCTGTAGCTGGCAAAGCTGGTCTGGCCTTTGCGTGCCTTGAGCTGCGCGAGCAGCTCCTGCAAGTCCTGGGCGGGCTGGCTGGCCGCGGCCACCAGCACCACGCCCGAGCGGGCCAGCGAGGCCAGGGGCACCAGGTCCTTGAGCGGATCGAAGGGCATCTTGATCACATGGGGGATCTCGGCCAGCAGATTGCTTGCGCCCACCAGCAGCGTCTGCCCATCGGCGGGCGCCTGCAGCAGGGTCTGCATGCCCAGCAGGCCGCCCGCGCCCGGGCGGTTGTCTATCACCACGGCCTGGCCTGTTTCAGACGCGAGCTGCTGGCCCACGACGCGCGCCACGATGTCCATGGTGCCGCCCGGCGGTGCGGGCACGATGAGCCTGAGCGGCTGGCGGCTCCAGGCCGTGCCGCCGATGGCGATGGCGATGGTGATGGCGCAGCCCGCGAGCAGCGTGGTGATGGCGTGGGGCAGTCTCATATCCGTGTCTCCTTGTTCCGTGTTCTGGCATCCAGTATCGAAATCCCGCTTTCCCGGGACTTGCCATTGGGGGACAGGCATTTGCCTTGTTGGGACAAATCCATGGCAACCCTGACCATGGCAACCCGCGCATGTCGTGAATTGCAAAGCCGTTGGCATGAACTGCCAAGAAGCGGCGCGATGGCGTTCCTAGAGTCGATTCGTGGCGCAGGACCGCGCCAGCCCCACGACGAACAGGAGACCCCCATGCCCCGACTTCACCCCCATCCCTGCGGCCTGCACGCGCTGGGCCTGCTGTGTCTGACAGGCGCGGCCGCCGCCCAGTCGCCCACCTCGGTCACGCTGTTCGGCGTGATGGACGCCGGCATCAGCCGCTACAGCGTGCGCAGCGAATCCTGGGACGCGGGCCCCGCGCGCTCGGCGCGGCAAAGCACCTGGGCGCTATCGCCCTCGGGCAACCTGGCCAGCCGCATCGGCATACGCGCCAGCGAGGACCTGGGCGGCGGCCTCATGGCCGGCCTGTGGCTGGAGGCGCCGGTGGCCAATGACACGGGCGGCGGCGCGCTCAACTTCGGGCGGCGCGCCACCATCAGCCTGTCCGGGCGCCTGGGCGAGCTGCGCATGGGTCGCGACCACACGCCTTCGTTTCTGAACGACTGGGCCTTCGACCCCTTCACCGTCAACGGCGTGGGTACCAACCTGATCGCCGTGGTCAACAGCAACCTGGCCATCGCCCGCGCGCTGGCCACGGGCGGCCTGCTGGGCGGCGGGCTGTCTGCGGGCACGGACACCTATCTGCGCGCAGGCAATTCCATCGGCTATTTCCTGCCGCCGGGCCTGGGCGGCGTCTACGGGCAGGCCATGTACGCCTTTGCCGAGAACAGCTCGAAGCGGGGGCGCTACGCGGGTGCCCGCATCGGCTGGGCCATGGGGGCGGCCGATGTGGCGCTGGGCTATGGCGAGAACACCCTGGGCACCTCGGGCGCCGGCGCGGAAAAGATCCGTTCGCTGAACCTGGGCGGCTCCTATGACTTCGGCCCGGTCAAGCTGTTTGGCGAATGGTCCGGCGTGCGCAACGAGCGGCGCGACGCCGGCACGCTGGCCGCGATCAACGACCGCTACCTGGGCGTGCTGGCCGGCGTGAATATCCCCGTGGGCCAGGGGGCGCTGCGCGCCTCCTATGCACGTGTGCAGTTCAGGAATGGCCAGGGCCTGGCCGACGGCGATTCCTCGGTGAACAAGCTCGCCCTGGGCTATGTGCACCCGCTGTCCAAACGCACGGCGCTGTACGCCACGGTGTCGCGCATCAGCGTGAGCAACGGGCGCAACAACCCGGGTGTGATGGGCGTGACGCCGCTGGTGGTCAGCAATCCGGCCATCCTGCCCCAGCCCGGCTACCTGACCACGGGCGGCATGCAGCCGGCCGGCGCGCTCGGGCTGGACCTGGGCCTGCGGCTGATGTTCTGAACGGCCGTGCCAATAGCCGTGCCAATAGCCGTGGCGCCCGGGTGCCCATCTTCGCCTGCGCTAATCTGCGCGGCATGAATGGATCTTCTGCATGGACCCTGGGTTGGCGCACCCTGTGGCGCGACCTGCGCGCGGGCGAGTTGCGCCTGTTGATCGTCGCCGTGATGCTGGCCGTGGCCGCGCTCAGTTCGGTGGGCTTTTTTGCCGACCGGCTGCAGGCGGGGCTGCAGCGCGATGCGCGCCAGCTGCTGGGCGGCGACGTGGTCGTGGTCGGCGACAACCCCACGGCGCCGGCCTTTGCCGAGCGCGCACGCGCCGAAGGGCTGCAGGCCCTGGAGACATCCAGCTTCCCGACCATGGCGCGCGCCAGCGACACGCAAGGCGGCATGAGCCGCCTGGTGGCGCTCAAGAGCGTGCCCGAAGGCTATCCGCTGCGCGGCAGCCTGCGCGTGGCCGATGCCCCCGGCGCGGCCGACCGGGCCACGCGCGAGATACCGGCGCGGGGCGAGGCCTGGGTCGATGCGCCGCTGCTGGAGTCGCTGGGCATAGGCGTGGGGGACATGCTGCTGCTGGGCGACGCCCAACTGCGCGTGGCGCGCATCATCTCCATCGAGCCCGACCGGGGCGCAGGCTTCATGAACTTTGCGCCGCGCGTGATGATCACCTCCGCCGACCTTGCCGCCACAGGCCTGGTGCAGCCGGCCAGCCGCATCACCTACCGCCTGGCCGTGGCCGGCGCGGGTGATGGCTCCGAGCCGGCCGTGCAGCGCTACCGCGTCTGGGCCGAGCAGCAGGCCAAGGCGCCCGGCGTGCATGGCGTGCGCGTGGAGTCGCTGGACAGCGGCCGCCCCGAGATGCGCCAGACGCTGGACCGCGCCGAGAAATTCCTGAGCCTGGTCGCCCTGCTGGCGGCGCTGCTGTCGGCCGTGGCCGTGGCCCTGGCTGCGCGCGGCTTTGCCAACAGCCACCTCGACGCCTCGGCCATGCTGCGCGTGCTCGGCCAGAGCCAACGGCGCATTGCAGGGGCCTATACGGTGGAGTTCGTGCTGGTCGGTCTGGCCTCCAGCGCCGCTGGCGTGCTGCTGGGCTGGGCCATCCACCATGTGTTCGTGCTGCTGCTGGCCGGGCTGGTGGAAACCGCCTTGCCCGCACCAGGCCTGTGGCCTGCGGTCTTCGGCGTGGGCATGGGGCTGACCCTGCTGCTGGCCTTTGGCCTGCCGCCCGTGCTGCAGCTGGCGCGCGTGCCGCCGCTGCGCGTCATGCGCCGCGACCTGGGCGCGCTCAAGCCTGCCTCGGTGGTGGTGCTGGCCGTGGGCGTGGCCGGCTTTGCGGCCTTGCTGCTGGCGGCCAGCCGCGACATCAAGCTGGGCTTGATCGCCGTGGGCGGCTTTGCCGTGGCCGTGCTGCTGTTCGCGGCCCTGGGCTGGCTGGCCGTGCAGGTGCTGCGCCGCCTGGTGCACGAGAGCACGGCGCCGCGCTGGCTGGTGCTGGCCACGCGCCAGATCGCCGCGCGCCCCGCCTATGCCGTGGTGCAGATCAGCAGCCTGGCCGTGGGGCTGCTGGCGCTCATGCTGCTGGTGCTGCTGCGCACCGACCTCATCGGCAGCTGGCGCCAGGCCACGCCGGCCAATGCGCCCAACCGCTTCGTCATCAACGTGCAGCCCGAGCAGGCCGACGGTTTCCGCGCGGCGCTGGACAAGGCCGGCGTCACCTCCTATGACTGGTTCCCCATGATCCGGGGGCGTCTGGTCACCGTCAACGGCAAGCCGGTCAGCCCCGACGACTTCAGCGAAGACCGCGCCAAGCGCCTGGTGGACCGGGAGTTCAACCTCTCCACCACGGCGCAGGCGCCCGCACACAACCTGATCACGGCGGGCACCTGGACGCCTGGCGCCAAGGGCGAGATCAGCGTGGAGGACGGCATTGCCGAGACCCTGGGCCTCAAGCTCGGCGACACGCTGGGCTTCGACGTGGGCGGCGTGCCCAGCGAGGCGCGCATCACCAGCCTGCGCAAGGTGGACTGGGGATCGATGCGTGCCAACTTCTTCGTCATCTATCCCGTGGACCACCTGGACGACGTGGCCGTCAGCTACCTGGCCGCCTACCGCGCGCCCGACGTGGCGGGCTTCGACAACGCCCTGGTGCGCGAGTTTCCCAACATCACCAACGTGGACCTGAGCACCACGCTGGCCCAGGTGCAGCGCGTGCTGGACCAGGTGATACGCGCGGTGGAATTCCTCTTCGGCTTCACCCTGGCCGCCGGCCTGGTCGTACTCTTCGCCGCCGTCACCGCCACGCGCGAGGAGCGCGCCCGCGAGTACGCCATCATGCGCGCCGTCGGTGCCCAGGCCCGGCTGCTGGCGCAGGTGCAGCGCGCCGAGCTGGCTGGCGTTGGCCTGCTGGCGGGTTTCCTGGCCAGCTGCGCGGCGGGGGCCGTGGGCTGGGCCCTGGCGCGCTGGGTGTTCGAGTTCAACTGGACCGTGCCCTGGTGGGCTCCGCTGGCGGGGGCTGTTGCCGGGGCCTTGCTGGCCTGGATGGCGGGGTGGTGGGCGTTGCGGGAGGTGTTGAGGAGGCCTGTGATGGATACGTTGAGGCAGGTGGCTGAGTAGTTTGGGTCCAGGTCCGGGCCTGGTTTTTGACCCTGCCGGGTGGTTGTTTTTCGAGGCCGGGTTTCGGCCCGGCAGCCGACCCGCTTTCTTGTCGCGCGACAAGAAAGCGGGGCAAAGAAGCGCGCCCCAAACTGCCCACGACCCTTCGCTTCGCTGCGGGCGACCTGCGTTGGGCGGGATGCGGGGTGTGCCGCAGAACTCGCTTTGCGCTTCGCGCGCCGCTCAAACAACTGCGGCAAGTCAGATGACGAAGCAAGCCTGTCCTTCGGCAGGCTTGCCACCCCGCATCGCGCCCAACGCAGGCGTGGGCAGAGGGGGGAAGGCTGGGGGACGGGCCATCGCTTCGCTCGGCCTGGGATTTTTGGGGCTGGATCATGAGCCAGCTGTCCAATCTCTCGGCGCCGTTCATCTTCCGGCCCATTGCCACCATGCTGATGACCATCGGCCTGGCGCTGGCGGGGGCAGTGTCGTATTTCCTGCTGCCGGTGGCGCCGCTGCCGCAGGTGGACTATCCGACGATTTCGGTGTCGGCCAGCCTGCCGGGTGCAAGCCCCGACACCATGGCTGCCACGGTGGCGACGCCGCTGGAGCGGGCGCTGGGGGCGATTGCGGGGGTCAATGAGATCACGTCCAGCTCCAGCCTGGGCAGTACACGCATCACGCTGCAGTTCGATCTGTCGCGCACGGTGGACAGCGCGGCGCGAGATGTGCAGGCCGCCATCAATGCGGCGCGCACGCTGCTGCCTTCGGGCATGCCGGGCAATCCCACGTATCGCAAGGTGAATCCGGCCGATGCGCCGATCATGATCCTGGCGCTGACGTCCAGCGCGCTGACGCGCGGGCAGATGTATGACGCGGCGTCCACCGTGCTGGCGCAGAAGCTCTCGCAGGTGGAGGGCGTGGGCCAGGCGTCCATCAGCGGGGGGGCGCTGCCGGCCGTGCGCGTGGAGCTGGACCCGGTGAAGCTGGCGGCCAATGGCGTGTCGCTGGACCAGGTGCGTACCGCCATTTCGGCCACGAATGCCAACCGGCCGCTGGGCGCGGTGGAGCGCGAGGACCATTATTGGCAGGTGACCGCCAATGACCAGGCGCGCGTGGCGGCCGACTATGCGCCGCTGGTGCTGCGCTGGAGCAATGGCAATGCGATCCGGCTGCAGGACGTGGCCGATGTCACGGATTCGGTGCAGGACATCCGCAACTACGGCGTGGCCAATGGCAAGCCCGCCATCCTGCTGCAGATCTTCAAGCAGCCCGACGCCAACATCCTGGAGGCCGTGCAGCGCGTGCGCGCGCTGCTACCGCAGCTCAAGGCGTCCATCCCCGAGGCCATCGATCTGACCATCGTGTCCGACCGCACGCCCACGCTGCGTGCCTCCGTGGTGGAGGTGGAGCGGGCGCTGGTGATCGCCGTGGCGCTGGTGATCCTGGTGGTGTTCCTGTTCCTGCGCAATGGCCGGGCCACGCTGATTCCGGCCGTGGCCGTGCCGGTGTCGCTGGCGGGCACGTTCGGCGTGATGTACCTGGCCGGCTATACGCTGGACAACCTGTCGTTGATGGCGCTGACCGTGGCCACGGGCTTTGTGGTGGACGATGCCATCGTGGTGCTGGAGAACGTGATGCGCCACATGGAGCGCGGCAAGACCGCGCTGCGCGCGGCGCTGGACGGGGCGCGCGAGATCGGGTTCACCGTGGTGTCCATGAGCCTGTCGCTGATCGCGGTGTTCGTGCCCATCCTGTTCATGGGCGGCATCGTGGGGCGGTTCTTCCGCGAGTTCGCGGTGGTGATGTCGGCGGCCATTCTGATCTCGATGGTGGTGTCGCTGACCACCACGCCCATGATGTGCGCGGCGCTGCTGCGCCCGCAGCGTGTCGCTCAGCCGGGCCGGCCGCGCAACGGCCTGCAGCGCGCCTGGGACCGCTTCGGCGCCTGGGTGGGCCGGGCCGAGCGGCGTGCCATGTCCGGCTATCGCGCAAGCCTGGCCTGGTGCCTGCGCCACCAGCCGCTGGTGCTGCTGGTGCTGGCCGGCGTGGTGGCGCTGAACGTGCACCTGTACATGGCCATCGACAAGGGTTTCATGCCCAGCCAGGACACGGGCCGCGTGATGGGCTTCATCCGGGCCGATCAGTCCACCTCCTACCAGGCCATGGAGCAGCGGCTCAAGCGCTTCCTGTCCATCGTGCAGGAAGACCCGGCCGTGGAGTACGTGACGGGCTTCACGGGCGGCGGCCAGCGCAATGCGGCCAACATGTTCATGTCGCTCAAGCCGCTGGCCGAGCGCAAGGTATCGTCCGACGAGGTGATCAACCGCCTGCGCGACAAGCTCAAGAACGAGCCCGGTGCGCGGCTGTTCATGGTCACGCAAAGCGATATCCGCATCGGCGGGCGGCAAAGCTCGGGCTCGTATGACTACACGCTGCAGGCCGACGACATCCAGGACCTGCGCACCTGGGAGCCGCGCATCCGCCAGGTGCTGTCGCAGCTGCCCCAGCTCACGGACGTCAACAGCGATGTGTCCGACTTCGGCCTGCAGACCTCGCTGGTGATCGACCGCGACGCGGCCACGCGCCTGGGGCTGACGGTGTCGCAGATCGACGGCACGCTCAACAACGCCTTCGGCCAGCGCCAGGTGGGCGTGATCTACAACCCGCTCAACCAGTACCGCGTGGTGATGGAGGCCGCGCCCCGCTACCTGCAAAGCCCCGAGACGCTGCGCGGCTTCTTCTTCGTGAACAGCCAGGGCGTGCAGGTGCCGCTGACCTCGTTTGCGCGCATCACCACCACCAACACGCCGCTGGCCGTGAACCATGACCGGGGCACGCCGGCCAGCACCATCAGCTTCAGCCTGGCCGAGGGCGTGGCGCTGTCGGACGCCAGTGATGCCATCCGCGCGGCCGTGGCCGATCTGGGCGTGCCCGTGTCGGTGCGCGGCAGCTTCAGCGGCACGGCCGGGGCCTTCCAGCAGGCGCTGTCGGGGCAGCCGCTGCTGATCCTGGCGGCCATCATCACCATCTACCTGGTGCTGGGCGTGCTCTATGAAAGCCTGGTGCATCCGCTGACCATCCTGTCCACGCTGCCCTCGGCCGGCGTGGGCGCGCTGATGGCGCTGATGCTGTTCAAGACGGAGTTCTCGCTGATCGCGCTGATCGGGGTGATTTTGCTGATCGGCATCGTCAAGAAGAACGCCATCATGATGATCGACTTCGCGCTGGAGCGGCAGCGCGCCGGCCATGCCACGGCTGCCCAGGCCATCTACCGTGCCTGCGAGCTGCGGCTGCGCCCCATCCTCATGACCAGCCTGGCGGCCATCTGCGGCGCGCTGCCGCTGGCCCTGGGCCGGGGCGATGGCGCCGAGCTGCGCCAGCCGCTGGGCATTGCCATCGTGGGCGGCCTGATGCTGAGCCAGCTGCTCACGCTCTACACCACGCCCGTGGTCTATGTGCTGCTGGACAGGCTGCGCCAGCGTGTCATGGGCCTGCGTGGCCGCGTGCAGGGCAAGGACCGTGGCACCCCTGTGCCCGCCGCATCACCCCAGTGAACCGAATTCGAAAGCCCAAGCTGATGCAGTTCAAGACACTTCACTCCCCGGCGATCTGGCTGGCCGCCGCGCTGCTGGCCGGCTGCTCCACGCAGAGCGCCTACCAGCGCCCCGCACTCGAGGTGCCGGCCCAGTTCAAGGAAGCCACGCCCGAGGCGGCCGAGGCCGGCATCTGGCGGCCCGCAGATCCGTCGCGCGCGCAAGTGCCCGACAACTGGTGGGAGCTGTTCGGCGACGAGCAGCTCAACCGCCTGCAGCAGCAGGCCGCCACCGGCAACCAGAGCATTGCCCAGGCCGCCGCGCGCCTGCGTGCCGCGCAGGCGGCCGTGGCCAGCAGCCAGGCCGGGCTGTTCCCCACGCTGGGCAGCACGGCCGGCGCCACGCGCTCGCGCAGCGGCGGGGCCTCCGGTGCATCGGGTGCATCAGGCACGGGCGGCAACACCGGCAGTAGCGGCAACATCTCGACCAACTACTCGCTGGGCCTGAACGCCAGCTGGGAGCTGGACCTGTGGGGCCGCGTGTCGGGCACGGTCAGCGCCAGCCAGGCCAGCGCCCAGGCCAGCAGCGACGACCTGGCCGCCGCGCGCCTGTCGGCCCAGGCATCGATCACGCAGACCTATTTCTCGCTGCGCGCGGCCGATGCCAGCGTGCGGCTGCTGCAGGAAACGCTGCAGAGCTACGAGCAAAGCCTCAAGCTCACCAACAACCGCTACCGCGCGGGCGTGGCCTCGTCGGCCGACGTGGCCCAGGCCGAGGCGCAGTACAAAAGCACCCAGGCCCAGCTCATCGAGGCACAGACCAGCCGCGCCCAGCTGGAGCACGCCCTGGCCGCGCTGCTGGGCCTGCCGCCGGCCGCCTTCAGCCTGGAGGCCGGCGCCGAGCTGCCGCCGCCGCCAGAGGTGCCCGCCATACTGTCGTCCCAACTGCTGGAGCAGCGCCCCGACATTGCTGCGGCCGAACGCCGCGTGGCCGCCGCCAACGCCCAGGTGGGCGTGGCGCGCGCGGCCTTCTTCCCGGCGCTCACGCTGTCGGCCACGGCGGGCTACCGGGGTGCATCGCTGTCCAACCTGGTGAGTGCGCCCAATCTGTTCTGGTCGCTGGGCCCGTCGCTGGCGCTGGCGCTGTTCGACGGCGGCGCGCGCACGGCGGCCGTGGAGTCGGCGCGTGCCTCGCTGGACCTGGCCGCCGCCACCTACCGCCAGACCGTGCTGACGGCGTTGCAGGAGGTGGAGGACAACCTGGTCACCGCATCCGCCCTGGCGCGCGAGCAGCAGGTGCAGATCGAGGCCGTGGCCGCCGCGCAGAAGGCGCTGGATGTCGTCAACAACCAGTACCGCGCGGGCACGGTGGCCTATCTGAATGTGCTCAGCGCCCAGACCACGGTGCTGTCGGCCCGGCGCAGCCTGATCGATGTGCGCAACCGGCGGCTGGCCGCCGTCAACACCTTGCTCAAGAACGTGGCCGGGCGCTGGGAGCCGCTGGGGCCGGTGTCCGCGCAGGGGCCGCAGGCTGTCGCGCGCTGATGTTCAGTCCTGCAGCTCGAAGGCCTGGCGCAATGCTTCGCCGAAGGCCGCGCTGCCGCTGATCGACAGGTTCACCGTGGTGCGGCCATCCCCCGCCGCCACGGATTGCAGGCGCACCGTGGCTGCGTCAAAGCGCCAGGCCAGCGGCTGGCCGCCGTCGTCCTGGGCCTGCAGCTCGTAGTCCCAGTCGCCCCCTTCCTCGATGGGGCCGCGCCGGCCCTTGAAGCGGCGGTGCGCCCAGGCCAGCAATTGCTCCACCTCGGCTGCCAGCGCCGGCACGCGCGCGGCGGGCACGCTGGCCATGGCGTCCCAGCAGCCCGTGCCTTCGTCGTCTTCGCTGTAGTCGAAATCCAGGTAGTCGAGGGTCATGGTGGGGTCCGCCTGCGTGATGGGAAAAGGGAAAGCCCGGCATTGTGCCGCGTGCACAATTGCCCGCATCGCAGAACCGGAAAGACATTCAGATGGACACCGCACAGCAATCGATGGCGCCGCCGATGGTGAGCGCGCAGGCCCTGCGCTTCGGGCAGCCGGGCCTGCTGCTGTGGGATGGCGCCTCGCACGACTGGCCCGTGGGCCTGTGCCTGGTGCGCGGCGGCGAGGGCTGCGGCAAGACCAGCCTGCTGCAAATGCTGGCCGGCCAGTTGCCCTTGCAGGGCGGGCGCCTGGCGTATCCGCAGCAGCCGGACCCGTCGCAGCGCCCCGCGCTGTTCTGGCGCGACCCGCGCGCCGAGCTGTCCAATGCCGAGCGTGCCCGGCCCGCGCAGGAATGGGTGCATGCACAGCGGCAATTGCATCCGGCGTGGAGCGAGGCGGCATGGCAGGCCCATGCCGATGGCCTGGGCCTGGAGCTCCACCTGCACAAGCCCCTGCTGGCCCTGTCCACGGGCAGCCTGCGCAAGCTGTGGATGGCGGCAGGCTGGGCCAGCGGCGTGCCGCTGCTGCTGATCGACGAGCCGCTGGCCGCGCTGGACCGGGGATCGATGGACCATGTGCAGCGCACGCTGGCGGGGCTGAACCGGGCTGGCCAGCAATCTGCGCCCGTGGCCGGGCACGGGCCGCGCTGCGTGATCGTCGCCCACTGGGACGAGATGCAGGGCGTGGCCTGGGACGACGTGCTGGACCTGCCCGATCAGCCGCCGCTGCGCTGACCGGAGCCGGCGTCTACATCGCCACCTACATCGCCACCTACATCGCCTTGAACCGCTGCGCGTAGAGGCGGCTGACGGCCAGTTTTTCCGCTCGCTCGCGCAGCTGCAGCCACAGCCGGCCGGCCTCGTCGCGCTGGGCATTGGCAATGGCGGCTGCGCGCACCACCGTGCCGCGGTGCACCTGCCAGAAATCCTCGGCGTCCAGCCGGGGCAGCAGTTCCTTGAGCGGCGTGCGCACCAGGTATTCATGCGAGGCCGTGAGCACGCGCACGTACTTGTCGGCGGCCTCGAAGTAGACGACGTCGTGCACGGGCACCATCTGGATCTGCGTGCCCACGCCGGCCTGGATCATTTGCAGCGGCGGCTCGGTAGCGGTGGCGGCGGGGGCCGTGGCACCGGCCAGATGCCGCAATTGCTCCAGCGCCTGCGCCAGCGCAGCGCCGGCCGGGGCCGCCGTGCGCTGGGCCAGCAGCTCGCGCAGGCGCTGCACGCTGCGCGCCAGCCGCTCGGGCTGCACGGGCTTGAGCAGGTAGTCCACGGCCTGGGCCTCGAAGGCGTCCATGGCGTACTGGTCGTAGGCGGTCACGAAGACGAGGATGGGAAACGGCTGCGCCTCTGGCCAGGCGTCGGCCAGTTCGGCAGCGGCCTCCAGGCCGCTCTGGCCCGGCATGCGGATGTCGAAGAACAGCACATCGGGCTGCAGCGCCAGCGCCTGCCGGGCGGCACTCAGGCCGTCGCCCACCATGGCGGCAATCTGCAGCTCGGGCCAGGCGCGGGCCAGGGCCTGGCGCAGGTCCTCGGCCAGCAGGGGTTCGTCTTCGGCGATCAGGGCGCGGGGGGAGGAGGTCATTTCAGTCTTCTATTTCACTTGCGCATTGCCGACAGCGTATGAAACTGGCGCGGCCCAACTCAGGGACACCGAGGAAGGGCAGCCCCGCATCGAGGGTGTCGTTCCCCTCCCGCGAAGCGAGAGAGGGCGCCGTGCACACGGGGGAAGGCGCGAAGCGACTCAGGGGGTGCATTTGAGGGTGATGCGGGCTAGCGTGCCGCCTTCGGGCAGGGCGGCCAGTTCGAAGTGTGCGGCGTCGCCATAGCGGCTGGCCAGGCGCTCGCGCAGCTGGGCCGTGCCGAAGCGGCTGCCGGGCAGGGCGGGCGCACCGGAATCCAGGCCCATGCCGTTGTCGGCCACGGTCAGCTCCAGCTGGCCACCGGCGGTGCGGTGCGCGCGCACGGCGATATGCCCGCCTTCCAGCTTGGGCTCCAGTCCGTGGCGTATGCAGTTTTCCACCAGGGGCTGCAGCAGCAGCGGCGGCACGGGTACCTGGGCCAGGTCCTCGGGCAGGTCCAGCGTGTACTGCAGGCGCGGGCCCATGCGGATGGACATCAGCGCCAGGTAGTCGCGCAGGCGTGCGAACTCTTCGCCCAGCGCATGCTCGGTGCTGCGCGAGCCGCCCAGCGTGGCGCGCAGGTAGGCGATCAGATGGTCCAGCATGGCCTGGGCGCGCTGCGGGTCGCTGGCCACCAGCACGCGCAGGTTGGCCAGGGTGTTGAACAGCATGTGCGGCTCCAGCTGGGCCTGCAGCAGGGTGAGTTTGGCCTCGGCCGCCTGGCGTCGGGCCTGCTCGGCCTGCATCTGCAGGTGGCGCGAGTAGCCCAGCAGGAAGAAGGCCAGCGACATCACCGTGCTGGCGACGATGGTGACGGCCAGCGGTATCCACAGCCGGTGCATCAGGGCCGTGCTGGCGTCGGGATCGGCCCACTTCCTGTACGCCGTGCCGATCAGCGACCCGATCACGAACCCCGTCACGATGCCAGCCACCACCAGCGCGGCGCCGCGCCAGCCGCCGGGCCAGGGAATGTCCTGGCCCCGCGTCAGGCGCCAGCGGCCCAGTTCGATGGTGAGCCAGCTGGTCAGGCCGATCGACAGCGAGTAGATGAGGTTCACGTCCCAGCGGCCGTGGTTGCTCAGGCTGAATGCGGCGGCAATCAGGGCGCAGGCCGAGGTCGTTGCGATGCCGTGGCGCAGCAGCGTGGTCCGTTCCACGATGTGGCCCTGTGCGGCCCGCTGGGATGGGGCGTTGGATGCGAGGTCGGGCATGGAGAGCAATGGTAGTCCCATGGCGTCGTTCAGCGGGCGCGGTCCTGGCGTGACTGCAGCGCCTGCCGCTCACGCTCCACCATGCGCCCGTGCCAGCCGTTGCCCGGCAGGGCCAGCCAGACCACGGCCCCGTGGATGGCCAGCCCCAGGCCCCAGCCCAGGGCCGGGAAGATGGCCCAGTGCCTGCCCTGGGACAGCGACAGCGCCGCCAGCCCGAGGTTGACCAGCACATAGACGCTGGCGTGGATCATCCAGCCCATCTTGGCGCCTGCGCGGCGGCGCGCCATGCGCTCCAGGGCATCGTCGTCGTGGCGGGCAGAGGGATCGAGGGGATCAAGGGGATCGAGGGTGCGCATGGGAAGTTCTCCGTCAGGGGGAAGGAAAGCGGCGTCAGGCCAGGCCCAGCTGCTGCCACAGCAGGTCGCCCAGATAGCGGCCGGGCAGCAGGGTGAACAGGCCCGCCACGACGCAGGCGCCGATGTAGACGCTGCGCATGATCTTGCGGTGGCCGGCGATGTTGCCGTGGTACAGGTGCCAGAACGAGCGGCCCAGGCCGGCAAAGGTCAGCGGCACCAGCAGGTGGACGGGCGTGTAGCCGGCCCAGTTGGGCAGGCGGTAGTCGCGGATGAAGCAGGCGGACACCGCCGCGCAGACCATGAGCGTGACGAAGGCGTAACCGGCCGCGCGGTGCAGGCGGGGATGGACGGCGGCCCGCCGGCGCGCCAGCAGGGCGATGGCACCCGTGGCCGTGGCGGCGAGGGCGGCACTCATGTGGATGGCGATCAGCGGTGTCATTTGCATGGCGGTGTCCTGGCGTACGGCCCGGTTCTGCGGGCCTGTATGGGACAGGACTGTCGCTGCCGGACGCGGGCCGGGCCAGCGCCATGCGACGGACGGGCGCCAGCAGGGTGCCAGATGCATCGGGGCGCCGCGAGCTGCAGGGATCTCCGTGGTCGTTGGAAGATTGCGGCTATGGGGAGTGCGCACAAACTATTGCGAAGGGCCTTTGAATTCAATCACTTGGAGGATTGCTTCGATGCAACAGATTGAGAAAATTCATAGCAGCGCCCTAACGTGGTTGGTAAGCTAACGGATTCTGTAAATCATTCTCAGTATCATCCTCATGCCCTCCATCCGCCCGATTTCCCTGGCCGTTCTCTGCCTGTGCAGCCAGCAGGCCCTGATTGCCCAGACCCGGGGCGGCGACCCCGTGCTGGAGGCCGTGACGGTGGAGGCCAGTGCCGACGCATCGGCCCAGGGCCTGTCCAAGCCCTTCGCAGGCGGCCAGGTGGCCACGGGCGCGCGCAACGGCGTGCTGGGCACGCTGGACTGGAAGAATTCCTCCTTCTCCACCACCAGCTACACGCAGCAGCTGATCGAAGACACCCAGTCCAAGAGCGTGGGCGACGTGCTGCTCAACGACCCGGGCGTGCGCCAGGCGCGCGGCTTCGGCAACTTCCAGGAGCTGTATGTGCTGCGCGGCTTCCCGGTGTACTCGGACGACATCGCCTACAACGGCCTGTACGGCCTGCTGCCGCGCCAGTACATTGCCTCGGAGTTCTTCGAGCGCGTGGAGGTGCTGCGCGGCGCCAATGCCTTCCTCAATGGCGGGGCACCAGGCGGCAGCGGCATTGGCGGCACCATCAGCCTGCTGCCCAAGCGCGCCGGCAATGATGCGCTGACGCGCGTGGGCGCCGGCATCCAGACGGGCGGCCAGGCCTTTGTCTCCACCGACATCTCGCGCCGCTTCGGCCCTGACCAGAGCACCGGCATCCGCCTGAACGCCGTGCGCCGCGACGGCGGCACGGGCGTGGATGGCGAAGACCGCTCGCTCACCGCCCTGGGCGTGGGCCTGGACTGGCGCAGCCGCAACGTGCGCCTGTCGGGCGACGTGGGCTACCAGCGCAACAGCTACAACGGCGGCCGCCCCAGCGTGACGCCGGGCAACTTCATCCCGGCCGTGCCCGACAACAAGACCAACTACGGCCAGAACTGGTCGTACTCCACCGAGCGCGACCTGTTCGCCACGCTGCGCGCCGAATGGGACATCAACGACACCACCACGGCCTGGGCCGCAGGCGGCCTGCGCCGCGGCAAGGAAGACAACTCCCTGAGCGGCGTGACCGTGAGCAATGCGGCCGGCGACACCACGGGCACGCGCTTCGACAACAAGCGCAAGGACAGCGTGGGCACGGGCGAGGTCGGCATCCGCACGCGCCTGGCCACGGGCAGCGTGGGCCATGAGCTGGTGGCCACGGCCAGCACCTACTCGGCCACCGAGCGCAATGCCTGGGGCATGGGCTTTGGCGTGGTCAACAACATCTACAACCCCTGGAGCAGCGCGCGCCCCGCCATGACGCTGTTCGGCGGCAACCTGGCCGACCCCACGCGCGTGGGCGAAACCCGGCTCAACAGCTTCGCCATCGGCGACACGCTGACGATGCTGGACGAGCGCCTGCGCCTGACCGTGGGCGTGCGCCGCCAGAGCATCGAGCAAAGCAGCTACGACTACAACACGGGCGCGCAGACCGACAACTACAAGAAGTCCGCCACCACGCCCATGCTGGGCCTGGTGTTTAAGACCAGCGAGAACACCTCGGTCTACGCCAACTACATCGAAGGCCTGACCAAGGGCGCCGTGGCGCCGCAGACGGCCAACGACCTGCCCGTGTCCAACGGTGGCCAGGTGTTCGCGCCCTACAAGTCGCGCCAGAAGGAAATCGGCTTCAAGTGGCAGGGCCAGCAGCTGGGCGCCACGGTGGCGCTGTACACCACGGACATGCCTTCGGCCTATGTGGCCAACCAGGTCTTCGGCCAGTACGGCAAGCAGCGCAACAGCGGCCTGGAGGCCACGGTCTTCGGCGAACCCGTCAAGGGCCTGCGCGTGCTGGGCGGCGTGACCTTCAGCGAGGCCAAGATCCGCGAGGCCGCCGATGCGGCCACCATCGGCAACTACGCCATCGGCGTGCCCAAGCGCCTGCTCAACCTGGGTGTGGACTGGGATGTGCCCGGCGTCTCGGGCCTGGCCCTCAATGCGCGCGTGATGCACACCTCCAGCCAGTACGCCAACGGCGCCAACACGCTGAAGGTGGCCTCGTGGACGCGCACCGACATCGGCGCGCGTTATCTCATGGACATCGGCAACAACCGCCTGCTGACCCTGCGCGCGCGCATCGACAACCTGTTCGACAAGGGCTACTGGTCGTCCGTGGGCGGCTACCCGGGCGCCAACTATTTGGTGCAGTCCATGCCGCGCACCTTCTCGCTGAGCGCATCGGTGGATTTCTGAGCCGGAGCGATCTGAAGCATGCGCGCGTTGTGGACGGTGGTGCACCGCTGGATAGGCCTGGTGCTGGCCGGTTTCCTCACCATGGCCGGCCTCACGGGGGCCGTGCTGTCCTGGGACCATGAAATCGACGAATGGCTCAACGCCGACATGCTGGAGACCCCGGCACGCGGCCCGCTGAAGACCCCGCTGGAGCTGGCCGCCGCCGTGCAGGCCAGCGAGCCGCGCGCCGAGATCAGCTACATGACCCTGGGCCTGGTCGAGGGCGAAGCCGCCATGTTCATGGTGCGCCCCCGGCCCGACCCGGCCACGGGCCAGGCGCCTGCGCTGGGCTATGACACGGTCTTCGTCGATCCCGTCAGCGGCCGGATCACCGGCCAGCGCAACGGGCGCAGTTTCGCGCTCAGCCAGCGCAACCTCATGCCCTGGCTGCGCCACCTGCACGAAAGCCTGCTGGCCCCGCGCTTTTGGGGCACGGACCGCTGGGGCTACTGGTTCATGGGCAGCCTGGCCCTGCTGTGGGTGGCCGACAGCTTTGTCGCGCTGCTGCTGACCTTTCCCGTCAAGCTCAGGAAAGGCGCCCCGCGCCTGACGGCGGCCGTGGGATCGTGGTGGCGCCGCTGGCTGCCCTCATGGCGCGTGCGCTGGGGCGGCGGCGCCTACAAGCTCAACTTCGACCTGCACCGCGCGGGCGGCCTGTGGGTCTGGGCCGTCATCGTCATCGTGGCCTTCACCTCGTTCTCGCTGAACCTGTACCGCGAAGTCTTCTACCCGGTGATGAGCACCGTCTCCACCACCACGCCCGGCCCCTACGAAACCCTCAAGCCCGCGCCCCAGGGCACGCTCCTCGTGCCCAAGGTCACGTTCGCCCAGGCCATCGCCATCGCCCAGAGCGAGGCAAAGCGCCTGGGCTTCGCCCAGCCCGCAGGCGGCATCTGGTGGGGCGGCGACTTCCCGTTCTACAACATCTCCTTCTTCGACCCGCACGACGAAACCGGCGCCATGGGCATGGGCCTGTCCAACATCTACGTCAGCTCGGACAACGGCGAAGTCCTGGGCACCTACCGCCCCTGGCACGGCACAGCCGCCGACGTCTTCGTCCAGCTGCAGCTGCCCCTGCACAGCGGCCGCATCCTGGGCACCCCCGGCCGCGTGCTCATGTCCTTCGTCGGCGTGCTCGTCGCCGTCCTGTCGATCACCGGCGTCATCATCTGGTGGCGCAAGCGAAGGGCCAGGAAGATGACCGCCTGAGCGGCTGCGCCGCTTCCCCCTTCTCGCTTCGCGGAGGGGGACGCAGCCCTCACTGCGGGGCGGCCCTTGCTCGGCTGCCCGCGCTTGAGCCCTGCGAGTTTGAACGGCTGTCGGTAGTACACGGCTCCATTGATAGCCAAATCAGAAAACTATCCGCCTAAACAGCAAAGCCACCGAAAACGGTGGCTTTTTGCAATGCTTGACGGGCTCAAGGCCATCCCGACTGGCGCGCCCCAAAGCGAGGGACACCGAGGAAGGGCCGCCCCGCACCGAGGGTGTCGTCCCCCTCCGCGAAGCGAGAAGGGGGAAGCGGCGCAGCCGCTCAGGGGGTCAATCCTTTTTCAGGCACTCGCTCATGAACGCCTTGCGCTCATCACCCTTCTTGCCCGTGGCGTCCACGTTGCAGGTCTTCATGCGTTCCTGCTGGCGCTTCTTGCCGTCGGACAGGCAGGACTTCATGAACTCCTTGCGTTCATCGCCTTTCTTGCCGGTGGCTTCGGTGTTGCAGGTGCCCATCAGCTTTTGCTGGGCCGTGGGAGCCTTGTCCCCTGCGGCCATGCCCATGCTGCAGGCCAGGGAGACAACTGCCAGAACAACGATTTTTTTCATGATGGAATGGTTTTGAAGGCGCGCTGAAGTCCAGCGCACCCACATTGCAGCACAGTGCCGGGCGCGCAGCAACGTTGCGGGCCCGGCGTTGTAAAAGTTTGCGATTGCCGCTGACAGGCGGGCAGGCGGACGCCGGCAGGCCACGGCCAGCGCAGATAATGGCGCACTTTTGCATTGCGACAGGACGCTTGCCGTGGACATTCTTTTGCTGGTCAAGGCCGCCATCATGGGCATCGTGGAGGGACTGACGGAGTTCCTTCCCATCTCTTCCACCGGGCACCTCATCCTTGCAGGCTCGCTGCTGGGCTTCGACGATGCCAAGGCCAAGGTCTTCGACATCGCCATCCAGACCGGCGCCATCTTCGCCGTGGTGCTGGTGTACTGGCAGAAGATCCGCTCCACCGTGGTCGACCTGCCCACCAGCCGCCAGGCGCAAAGGCTCACGCTGAACGTCATCATCGGCTTTCTGCCGGCCGTGGTGCTGGCGCTGATCTTCGGCAAGTTCATCAAGGCGCACCTGTTCACGCCCACCGTGGTGGCCACCACCTTCATCCTGGGCGGCTTCGTCATCCTGTGGGCCGAGCGCCGTCCGGCATCGGCCACGCGCGTGCAGACCGTGGACGAGATGACGCCGCTCGATGCCCTCAAGGTCGGCCTGGTGCAGTGCCTGGCCATGATTCCCGGTACCAGCCGCAGCGGCGCCACCATCATCGGCGGCATGCTCATGGGCCTGTCGCGCAAGGCGGCCACCGATTTCTCGTTCTTCCTGGCCATTCCCACGCTGATCGGCGCCGGCGTCTACAGCCTCTACAAGGAGCGCGCCCTGCTGTCGGTGGCCGACATCCCCATGTTCGCCGTGGGCCTGGTGTTCTCCTTCATCAGCGCCTGGCTGTGCGTGCGCTGGCTGCTGCGCTACATCTCCACCAACAGCTTCGTGCCGTTTGCCTGGTACCGCATCGCCTTCGGCATCATCGTGCTGGTCACGGCCTTCACGGGCCTGGTCAACTGGAGCGGCGGCTGACCAGGGCCGGGCCATCGATGGGACAAGCCACCTTCGGGTGGCTTTTTTTCGGCATGGGCCCGGGGGATCACTCGCATGGCGGGCGCGTGGTTGCTCCGTGAAACCCCTGTACTTCTGAAAATGATGATGTTCTATGGTTATAAAAAATATGTTTTTTTATAACTTTTTCTGAAGGTTGCCATGGCCATCGAACAAGGGCAGTTGATGTGGCGTCCCAGCCCGCAGCAGGTCGCGCAAAGCGGCCTGGCGCGCTACATGGACTGGCTGGCCGCGGCCAGGGATATGCGCTTCGATGGCTACCAGGAGCTGTGGCAGTGGTCGGTCACGGATCTTGATGGCTTCTGGCGCTCGATCTGGGACTTCTTCCAGGTCATGGCCGACGGTGACCCGACGCGCGTGCTCGGTGAGCGGGGCATGCCGGGCGCGCAGTGGTTTCCCGACACGCACCTGAACTATGCCGAGCATGTGTTCCGGCGCGCCAGCTACGAGCACCCGGCCATCATCGCGCGCTGCGAAGGCGCCGAGCCGGTGGAGCTGTCATGGCGGCAGCTGGAGCGTGACGTGGCGGCGCTCGCGGCCCGGATGCGCGAGCTCGGCCTGGGCCGCGGCGATCGCGTCGTGGCCTACCTGCCCAATGTGCCCCAGGCGGTCGTGGCCTTTCTGGCCTGTGCCAGCATAGGCGCCATCTGGTCCAGCTGCGCGCCCGAGATGGGCGTTTCCGTGGTGCTGGACCGCTTCCAGCAGATCGGTCCCAAGCTGATTTTCGCTACCGATAGCTATGTCTACGGGGGACGGTGTTTCGATCGGCGCGCCGTACTCGGCGAGGTGCTGCGGGGATTGCCCGAGATAGGCCATGTGATCCACGTGCCCGGCCCCCTGTTCAGGCCCGGGGACCCCGCATGCGAGCTGCCCTGGCGCAATGTCCTGGCCTGGGCCGACGCGCTGGCCCGGCCCGCAGAGCCGGTCTTCGAGCGCTTGCCGTTCTCGCACCCGCTGTGGGTGGTCTATTCCTCGGGCACCACGGGACTGCCCAAGGCCATGGTGCACAGCCATGGCGGCATTGTGCTCACCCACCTCAAGACCCATGGGCTGCAGCACGACGTGCGGCCCGGCGACCGCTTCATGTTCCTGGGCAGCACGGGCTGGATCGTCTGGAATCTCATGGTGGGCAGCCTGCTGGCTGGCGCCACCGTGGTGCTGTCCGATGGCAACCCGACCTCGCCCGACGATGGCGCATTGTGGGACTTCATCGATCGCCAGCAGGTCACGCTGTTCGGTTGCGGCGCGGCCTTTCTGGCCAAGACCATGAAGGATGGCGTGGTGCCCGCCCGGGGCCGCCGTTTCGAGAAACTGCGCGCCATCAATTCCACGGGGTCGGCGCTGCCGCTGGAGGCCTACGGCTGGGTCTACGAGAACGTCAAGCGCGATCTGTGGCTGGCCTCGGTCAGCGGTGGAACGGATATCGCCTCGGGCTTCGTGGCCTGCGCGCCCCTGCTGCCCGTGCGTGCGGGCGAGATCCAGTGCCGTGAGCTGGGCGTCGCCGCGCACGCCTTTGACGAGCAAGGGCGCAGCGTGACCGGCGAGGTGGGCGAACTGGTGATCACCGAACCCATGCCTTCCATGCCCTTGTATTTCTGGAACGACGCCGATGGCCTGCGCTACCGTGAAAGCTACTTCGACGTCTTTCCCGGCTACTGGCGCCATGGCGACTGGATCTCGTTCAGCGAGCATGGGTCGGCCGTGATCTACGGCCGCTCGGACACCACGATCAACCGTTTCGGCATCCGCATGGGAACGGCCGAGATCTACCGTGTCGTCGAGGAAGTTGACGAGGTCTTGGACAGCCTCGTCGTGGACCTGGAGTTTTTGGGGCGCCCCTCTTTCATGCCCTTGTTCGTGGTGCTGGCCCCGGGCCTGGTGCTGACGGATGCGCTGGTGGCCCGGATCAAGGATGCCATCAGGACCCACGCCTCTGCGCGCCACGTGCCCGATGCGGTCATCCAGGTCGCCGAGATTCCGCGCACTCTCACGGGCAAGAAGATGGAACTGCCCGTGCGCAAGCTGCTGCTGGGCGCCGAGGCCGCCAAGGTGGCCAGCCCCGACGCCATGGCCAATCCGCGGAGCATCGATTTCTTCGTGCAATACCGGGCACGGGTCCCGCTGGCCTGAGGTCCGGCGACCCTGGCCGATTTCATCCATGACGCAGGAGACAAACCCATGACCGTCTCTATCGAAAGGTCCGCCAGGCCCGATTCGATGCGCCTAGCCCCACCTTTGACCGAGCCACCACATCGCCCATGAAGTCAGCACTCCAGCAGAATTTTCTGATGCAGCAGTTGGGCCACTGCACGCGCCTGGCCCATGCCACCGTAAGGCCTCACTACGCGAAGCACATGCTGGCGCTGGATCTCAAGCCGTCGGAGTTTGCCGTGCTGTCGCTGATCTCGGCCAATCCCGGCGCGTCCCAGCGCCAGATCGCCGAGACCGTGATGATTTCCCAGCCCAATATGGCGGCGCTGATGGAAAGACTGCAGGTGCGCGGCTTGCTCAGGCGCGAGGCCGATCCTGCGGACAGGCGCCTGTCGCTGCTGTATCTGACGGCCGAGGGCGAACGCCTGCACGAGGAGGCGGCGGCGCAGGTGGAAATTCTGGAGCAAGAGGCCAGCCGCATGCTGAGCGCTGAAGACAAGCAGCAGCTGCTGCGCCTGCTTCACAAGATGATCGATTGCGCCGGGTAGCCGGCCCGCCATCGACAAGACCCTCGCCCGCTGCCGTGAACGCCGATGGGGCCTGATCCTTGAGGAAGGCGCCAAGGGGTTCAAGCACCACCGCATGGTCCAGGGTTTCCATCCGGATCTCGGACCGAGCCGGACGGCGCTCAGGTTTGCATGTTCAGCAGTGCGGCCTCGATGGCGGCGGCCGTGGCGTGGGGCCGCTCCATGGGGAACAGGTGGCTGCCGTCCAGCATCATCACGCGCCCGCGCGTGATGCGGCGCGTCAGGTCCATGCCCACCTGACGCATCTCCACCGAGGCACGCCCGCCGATGAAGGCCGCCGGGCAGCGCAGCGGATGGTGGTGCAGCAGCGAGGCCAGGTTGTGCGGCAAGGTGTTGTAGATGGCGGTCTCCACCTCGCGTGTGAAGTGCAGCGTGCGCCGGCCGTCCAGGTCGGTCAGGCCGCCCTGCACATAGTCCTGGAGCACCTGCGGGTGCCATTGCGCAAACACCTTCTTGGCGCGGAAGTAGGCCAGCGCCTCCTCGTCGCTGTCCCAGGCATTGCGGCGGCGGGCGCTGATCTTGCCCGGCGAGACCGAGCCCACCAGCTGCGTGCGCTTGGCCACGCCCACGGCGTTGGCGCGCCAGCCGCTGAGCAGGGGCGAGTCGATCAGCAGCACGCCGCGCGCCAGTTCGGGGTAGCGCGCAGCCGTCATCACGCTCAGGAAACCGCCCAGCGAATGCCCGACCAGAAAGACCGGGCCGCCCACGCGCTCGACCTCGGCGCGCGTGAACTCGGCCAGTTGCTCGACCAGGTGCGGCCAGTTGTTGGTGACGGGAAAGCGCGGGTCATGGCCGAAGCGCTCCACGCCCTGCGCCGCGATGCCGCGCTCGTCCAGCAGCGAGAACAGCAGCCGGTATGTGGGCAGCGCAAAGCTGTTGGCATGCGAGAAGACCACGGGCAGCGGTGCCGATTCCGTGCCCGCGTCGCTGTCGGCCCGCAGCGCGGGCCGGGCCGCGTTCACGGCTGGGGCTCCTGGCCGGTTCGGTCCGGAGCATCCGGCATGCCTTGCTGGTGGCCGGAGGGTTGCCCGGCGTCCGGCCGCATGGGCGATGCCGGGCCCGGCTGCAGGGGCGTCATGGGCGAGGTGGCCAGCCCGTCGGCCGTGGAGGTGCCCAGGCCTGCGCCCGTGCCGCTGTGATAGGGCTGGCGCAGCGCCGCAGGCGGCAGCCGGCCCATGCTGCGCGCCGACGAGCGCAGGGCCCCTGCCGGCGCGTTGACCTTGGTCAGCGGCTGGGCCTGGCGGCTGTGCACGCGGATGGGCACCTCGGAGGCGCCGCCATCCCAGGCCGGGTCCTCGATGCTGTCGAAGACATGGCGCAGGCGCTCGCCCCAGCTGTCGTGCAGCATGCGGAAATACGGATTGCTCTCGTCGATGCTGACGATCTTGTCGGAGGCGAAGCGGTCCTTCTCGTACACGATCAGGTCCAGCGGCAGGCCCACCGAGAGGTTGGACTTGAGCGTGCTGTCCATGGACACCAGGGCGCACTTGGCGGCCTCGTCCAGCGGCGTGCGCGGCGTGATCACGCGGTCCAGCACGGGCTTGCCGTACTTGGACTCGCCGATCTGGAAGTAGGGCGTCTCGCTCGTGGCCTCGATGAAGTTGCCGGCCGAATACACCTGGAACAGCCGCATGGTCTCGCCCTGGATCTGGCCGCCCAGCACCAGCGAGATATTGAAATCCACGCCTGAGCGCGACAGCGCCACGCCGTCGCGCTCGTACACATGGCGCACGGCCGCGCCCAGCACGCGGGCCGCGTCGAACATGCTGCGCACGTTCCAGATGGTCAGCATGTCGCCCGTGGCCTCGTCGCGCAGTTGCTGGCTCTCCAGCAGCTCGCGCACCGATTGGGTGATGGACAGGTTGCCGGCCGACAGCAGCACCATGAACCGGTCGCCGGGGTTCTCGTAGACCATGAGCTTGCGGAACGAGCTGATCTGGTCCAGGCCGGCATTGGTGCGCGAGTCGGCCAGGAAAACCAGGCCGGCGTTGAGCTTGATGGCAACGCAATAAGTCATGGAAGCGTCCGAATCTGCGGAAATGGCAAGTTTAGTGCGAGGCGATTGACCGCGTTCAGGCGGCGATCTTCTTGAGCTGGTAGAGGGCTTCCAGCGCCTCGCGCGGGCTCAGTGCGTCGGGATTGATGGCGGCCAGCGCCTGGGCCAGCGGGTCGTGGCGGCTTTCGGGCTCGGGCATGTCGGGCGCATCGAACAGGTCCACCTGCAGGCGGCCCTCGTCGGCATGGGCCTCCAGTGCCTCCAGCGCATGGCGCGCGTGGTGCAGCACGCCGGCCGGCATGCCCGCCAGCTTGGCCACCTGGATACCGTAGCTGCGGCTGGCCGGGCCGGGCTGGATCTCGTGCAGGAAGACGATGTCCTGGCCGGACTCCGCCGCGCTCACATGCATGTTCACGGCCGCGCGTGCCTTGGCCGGCAGCTCGGTCAGCTCGAAGTAGTGCGTGGCAAACAGCGTGAAGGCGCGCGTCCTGTCGTGCAGCTGGGTGGCGATGCCGCTGGCCAGCGCCAGTCCGTCGAAGGTGCTGGTGCCCCGGCCGATCTCGTCCATCAGCACCAAGCTGTGCGGCGTGGCCGAATGCAGGATCTGCGCGGCCTCGGTCATCTCCATCATGAAGGTGGACTGGGCATTGGCCAGGTCGTCGGCCGCGCCGATGCGCGTGTGGATGGCGTCGATGGGCCCCAGCCGGCAGCTGGACGCCGGCACATGCGAGCCCATGCTGGCCAGCAGCACGATCAGCGCCACCTGGCGCATATAGGTCGACTTGCCGCCCATGTTGGGGCCGGTGATGATCTGCATGCGCGTGTTGGCGTTCATGCGCGTGTGGTTGGCGATGAAGCTGCCGCTGGAGGTCTCGGCCATGCGGGCCTCCACCACCGGGTGGCGCCCGGCCTCGATCTCGATGCAGGGATGGTTCACGAACTCGGGCGCGCACCAGTTCAGCGTCAGCGAGCGCTCGGCCAGCGTGCACAGCACGTCGATGGCGGCAATGGCGCCGGCCACGCGCGTGAGCGCCGGCACATGGGGCTGCAACTGGTCCAGCAGCTGCTCGTAGAGCAATTTCTCGCGCTGCAGCGCCCGCTCCTGCGCGGACAGGGCCTTGTCCTCGAAGGCCTTGAGCTCGGGCGTGATGTAGCGCTCGGCGTTCTTCAGCGTCTGGCGGCGGCGGTAGCGCTCGGGCACCGCGTCCTTGTAGCTGTTGGTGATCTCTATATAGAAGCCGTGCACCTTGTTGAACTGCACGCGCAGGTTGGGAATGCCGGTCAGCAGCTTTTCCTTGGCCTCCAGCTCCAGCAGGAAGTCGTCGCAGTTGTTCTGGATGGCGCGCAGCTCGTCCAGCTCGGCGTCGTAGCCCGTGGCAAACACGCCGCCGTCGCGCACCAGGGCGGCCGGCTCTTCCATGATGGCGCGCACCAGCAGCTCGGCGCAGCCCTCGGGCGGCTGCAGGTCGGCAAACAGCTGGGTCAGGTGGGCCGAGGGCGTCTGCCCGGCCTGGGCCAGCACGGCGGCCTTGTGCAGCGTGCGGCCCAGTCCCACCAGCTCGCGCGGGCGCACCTGGCGCAGCGCGGTGCGCGCGGTGATGCGCTCCACATCGCTCACGCCCTTGAGCTGCTCGCGCAACTGCTGCCAGGGCGCGGCCATGCCGCCTGCGCTGGCGCCCTGCAGCGCCCGCGTGGCCTCCAGCCGCGCCATGGCCTGCGTGCGGTCGCGGCGCGGCTCCAGCAGCCAGGCCTTGAGCAGGCGGCTGCCCATGCCCGTCATGCAGGTGTCCAGCAGAGAGAACAATGTGGGCGAATCCTCGCCGCGCAGCGTCTTGACTAGCTCCAGGTTGCGGCGCGTGGCCAGCGGCAGCGCAATCAGCTCATCGTCGCGCTGCACCTGCAGAGCGTGGATGTGCGACAGGCTGCGGCCCTGCGTGTGCTCGGCATACGACAGCAGCGCGGCGCTGGCGCCATGGGCCAGCGGCAGGTCCTCGGCCTCCCAGGCCTTGAGGCTGGCCGCGCCCAGCAGCTCCAGCAGCTTGCGCTCGCCCAGGCCGCCGTCGAACTGCCAGTCGGGGCGCGGCGACAGCGGGCAGGCAATGGAGCCGCCATGGCGCAGCGCGAACAGGCTTTGCTCGAAACGCTCGGTCACGCCCGCGCTGTAGATCAGCTCGCTGGGCGCAATGCGCGAAATCCAGGCACCCAGCTCATCGTGGGAACACTCGGCCAGGTGGATGCGCCCCTGCGTCACCGCCATCCAGGCCAGGCCGCAGCGCTGGCGCCCGGCCGTGTGCAGGGACAGCAAGATCGCCTCGCTCTTGTCCGACAGCAGCTCACTGTCGGTCAGCGTCCCCGGCGTCACCACGCGCACCACCTTGCGCTCCACCGGGCCCTTGGCTACGCCCACTTCGCCCACCTGCTCGCAGATCGCCACCGACTCGCCCAGCTTGATCAGCCGGCCCAGGTAGTTCTCCAGCGCATGGAAGGGCACGCCCGCCATAGGAATAGGCTGCCCCGCCGTCTGCCCGCGAGTGGTCAGCGTGATATCCAGCAGCCGCGCCACCTTCTCCGCATCCCCGAAGAACAGCTCGTAGAAATCCCCCATGCGGTAGAAAACCAGCGTGTCGGGGTAGTTGATCTTGATGCCCAGGTACTGCTGCATCATTGGCGTATGTGACGCCAAAGGTATTTCGCTAAGTGCCTGATTCACTTCAATATCTTCGCTCATTACTTTTGAAATCAATCACTTAGGTTTGTTGACTGTTTTTATATACAGTCCAACTATGTCCCGCTCAAACCCATCTACACTGCGCACCTTGGCGTAGGTTTTTTGGCGTCCTTTTGAGGAAGTTACGCCGAACAGGTTGGGGCCGATTTGGAAACCTGCGCCGCATACGGAGGCGCCATGAGTTTCAACGCACGCCGGGCCAAGTCGCTGGAGCCGGGGGAGCACATTATTGTCGATCACGCCCCGGGCCTTCGCTTGGTGGCCACTGCCACGCGGCGCACATGGACATATCGGTACAAGAGCCCCGTGGACGGCGCCATGCGCCAGATTGCCATGGGCCAATGGCCCGAGATGAGCTACCCCAGCGCGCTTGCTGTGTGGGAGCAGCTCAAGCGAAGGCGCGATGCGGGTGAGGACTTGGCCAGGGAAAAGCGGCGTGCAGCCGCTGTCGCTCAGGCCCGATCCGATGTGCGGGGCCGCGATGGCATCTACACCGTGCGGCAGCTGATTGAGGACTACCTGCAGGGGCACGTCGAGCGGCATCGCAAGCCCAAGGGCAGCGCCGAAACGCGGCGCCTGATGGTCAACTACACCACCAAGATTCACGCACTGGAGCCGGCAGACGTTGGGCGCAGCATGGCGTTTTCTCTGCTGGAAGGCGTGGCTGTCAAAACGCCCGTGCTGGCAAACAGCCTGCGTTCAGAACTTGGCGCGGCCTGGGACTATGCGCTTGACGCAGGCCGTGTGCCGGAAGAGACGCCGAACTGGTGGCGCCAAGTGCTGCGCGGCAAGCTGCGCAGTCGGGGGAAGATCGTGGACGGCAAGCACCAGGGCGTGAAGCTCAGAACGCTGCAGGGCCGTGAGGTCGCGCAGCTGATCGCCCATCTACCCAGGTTCTCGGCCATGGTGGCGGACCTGCTGACGCTGTACCTTTGGACGGGCGCCCGTGGCGCCGAAATCATCGCCATGACCGGCGATGAGGTGGAGCAGGAGGCTGACGGCTGGTGGTGGACCGTGCCGCGCGAAAAGCAAAAGATGGCGCGCAATGAGAATTTGACCGACCTGCGCGTGCCGCTGGTGGGCCGCGCTCTGGACGTGGTCAGGCGCCGGCGCAGTGCCTATGGAGCCGGGTATCTATTCCCGTCCCGACCCGGCTCCAAGATGATGCATGTGGAGCAGAAGCTGATCGGCGTAGCGGTCTGGACCAGCCGGCCCGATGTGGTGAAGCGCTACAACTACGCGCCCGAGCGGGTTCTGGATATGGACCCCTGGGCTCCCCACGATTTGCGGCGCACGGTGCGCACGCAACTGGCGGCCCTGGGCTGCCAGGATGGAGTGGCCGAGGCAGTGCTCGGCCACTTGCCCGCCGGCATCGTGGGCACCTACAACCGGCACTCCTACGATGCGGAGAGGCGCACCTGGCTCACAAGGCTTTCGGAACACTGGGAGCAACTTGCTGCGCGATGACCTGGGCCTTTGTCAGACGGCTGCGCCTGATTCCGCAGTTCTCCGGGGGCAGCTGCGTGGAGATGGGCAGCCCCTGCAGCCAGGCGTCCAGATCCGAGCGCAGCCAAACGACTCGGCGCCGGCCTGGGATCTGGCGCGGCTTCGGCGCGATGCCTTTTTGCACGCAGTCTTCAAAGGTGGTGAGGCCAAGCGACACATACTCGGCGGCCAGTTCGCGGCTCAGGCCAGCGGGTGGGTAGTTGAGGATCATCTGGTTGCTTTCGTGCCGGGTCATGCCAGCGTCTCCATTTTTGGCAGTGACTTGAATGCAGAGGAATGGGGAGTGCAGGGCATTTGCTGTTTCGTGCTCCTTGCATTTCTTGCGATAGCCAGCAGCACTGATCGAAACTGCAGGGGCGTGGCATTGCGTATTCGGGTTTTGTCCTTGCCACCCACCAGGGCCATGCGGCCCACCCTACGCGCTTTTTCGTAGCCGTACCGCTCGATCATTTGCATGGTTGGGCCGCTGTCGCTTGGCCCCCAAATCAGCTCTGGCAATTGGTCAGGAGCATCGACAACGGCATAGAGCCAAGTGCCTTTGCCTGCGAAATGGCCGAAGTGTCCTTGCCAAACGCAGCAGGTCCATCCGCCGAAAGCATCGGCTTTCACCCAACCTCCTGCAGCAGGTGGATGCGTCAGACCGAAGTACTTCCATGCCAGAGAGTCTTTCGGGTGCTCCAGTACACCACCGTAGTTGCGCACGGCAGTAAGTGCGGCTGCGAAGCAGCCGCCATCCTCACCCAGGCGGTACTGATGAGGCTTGCGTGGAGCGCCGTGCCAGTAACGGCCCCAGCGCTGGCAGGGTGGGTGTGCGACAACCGGGTGTGGGCCGCTGTACTGGCGTGCATCGCGCTCGATATCCCAGGGCGTGACTTCGTCAAGGTCGAAATATGCACCGCGCGTTTCAACGTACAAGGCAGCGACTTCTATTGTCTTGGTCATGTGCGGACTCCCTCAATCGGTGTCGTTGCAAACGCGCCTTGGTCGCTGGCCAAGTCGCGCAGCACCATCAGGGTGGTGTGCAACTCCTGCTCGTGGTTGCGGATCTCGCGCACGGACTGTGCGCCCCACTCGCGTACTGGTGTGTTGGCCAATCGGCTGGCCAAGCCCTGGCGCGCTGTCTTGATGCGCTCCATCACTTGGCTCAGAGTCAGTTCGGGCAGTGGCTGGGCCATGGCTCAGGTCTCCACGCGCTCGACGCGCAGCACGGGCCGGCCGCTGGCGGCGCAGGCGCTGGTGGTGGCGTGGGATGCGCTGGCTGCTTTCAGCTGCAGCACGGGCAGCAGCTTGGCGTCGGCCAGTTGCTCCAGTTCTTCGGGGCAGGCGTCCTTGGGGATCAGGATTGCGCGGTAGCTGTGCGCGGTGGTGATGTTGTGCAGATGCATGGCGGTCCTCGGTAGTGGTGGTGATCAGGCGACCAGCGACAGCTGGGCGGGGTGGGAGATTGGTGGTGCTGGGCGCGCAGCGCGCCGGCGGCGCGGTTTGGCCAGGGCGGCAAGGCGCTCGCGCTCGGCGGCGAACACGCGTGCCAGGTGCTCGGGCGTCGTGCCTACGGCGTTGACGTAGCCGCCGTGCAGCGGCCGGGCCCAGCAGTGCACGGTGGGGTCCGTTCGGCGGGCGTGGGGTATGGATGCGGACACGGGTAGACCTCCTTTTCAGGAACAACGAGAAGAAGCGGGGGATGCGGTGGCGGTAGCTGGCCTGTAGAGCACTGAATCCGGGCTCGAAGGGCTGTTCCAGTCCTCGGCCTCATGGCGTCCACGGCCAAAAAGGGCTCGCAGCGTCTCGCCGCGCAGGCGGGCCGTACAGTTATTGAAACCAGTCCAAGGGCGCGCCAGCGGCGCGCGGTCAGCGCCCATCGCAAGCGCTTTGCCGCTATCGGCATCGGTGCACGTTGCGGGGTCGAAAGTCTCGGTTTCCTTGGGCACGCTGCGCCAGGAAATGCGGCGCGACACCAGCCAGCGGCCGGCACGGGTTTCCAGGCCCACCACGCGGCCCTGGCCCGGGGCAATCTCTTCGCCGTACTGGTTCACGGCGCCGGCCGGCACGGGGCGGCGTGCAATGCTCAGGTGCCAGCGGCCACGGCCCACGCAGTGGCCGCCCATGGCCTCCATGTAGCGGCGCCAATCGGCCTTGATGTCCTCGCTGTGCTTGTGGCATGCGCCCCAGGCCTGCCAGGTGGCGCGGTCGCCGTCCAGGCGCATGGTTTCGATCTGGTCTTTGCCCACGCGGCGCAGCTCGCGCCACACGCACACGCTGGGCATGCCAATGGCTTGGAACTGGCGAATGCCCCAGCACGCGGCCCAGGCGTCTACGCGGCGGTGGCCGGGCATATCGCCCTGCTCCACGTCCCACAGCTGGCCTTGCACCACATCCAGGTGGTCAGCCAGGGCCGCATGGCCCACGCTCTTGGCGATGTACTTGGCCACATAGCCGGCCGCGCCGCCCGTGGTCATGCGCTTGACGTTGATTCGATTCTTGGCCGCGCCGCGCTCGTCGCCATCGTCGGCCAGCCACTTGTCGCGGATGACCTGCTCAATGCGCTGGGCTGCGGCCTCATGCTCGGCCCAGACCAGGGCGTGCCAGTGGGGCGTGGCGTCGTGGTGGGGCTCGGCCACGCGGATGCCGTACATCCGCACGCCGTCGCGGTCCAATTGCGAGCGCACGCGCTGCCATTTGTTGCGCAGCCACAGCTGCGCATCGCGCGGGGTGCTCACGCCGTCATAGCGGGGATTGGGGCGGGGCCGGCCGCCGCTGCCCAGCGTCACGGCGTGGAAACGGCTGGGCGCTGTCAGCGTCAGGAACAGACCCACATGATTGCGGGCGTCTGCATATTCCTCGGCGCCACGGATGCGCGTCATCAGCTCGCCGCCGCGAATCACCGGGTTGGACGGGGACAGGGCCGCCAGCTCTGCCAGCGTGAACACCTGGCCGGCCTCGTTTTTGAACAGCGAGCGCTCCAGCGCCTTGGCGTTGCGCTCCAGCTGTGCGGTGCGGCGGCGCACCGTCGCATTGCTGGCATAGCCGCCCGCGAAGCGGTTGACCACGCCCAGCTTGACGGCGCCGGCCTCCACCGTGCGCGTGACGTGCTTGCGCAGCAGGCGCCGCCACCATGCGGGGTCCATGGCGCGCCGAATGGCAGGCTCACCGATCAGGGGCGCAGACTCCTGCACGCCCATCATGCGCAGCATCAGCCGCACCAGGTCCACGCGGGCTGGCAAGTCCAGCTCCTGCGCCTGGGCGCCTGAATCCAGCTCGGCCACCTCTTCGGCCAGGCGCTTGGCCATTCGGCATATTTCGTCGTGACCCAGATTCCACTCGGCCGCATTGCCGTGGCGCGCTGCAAAGTCGTCAATGGCCACCAGCGCGTCGAAGCACGCCGCCCACTCGGGCAGATCGCCCGCGCCCAGCTTGCCCAGGCCCATGGCGCGGATGGGCTGCAGCCACTGCGGCGGCAATGCCTTCTCCAGCGCCTGCATGGCGGCTTGCACCATGTGGGGCCTGGGCTTGTGGCGCTTCCATTCCTGCTGCGACGCAGTGCGCAGGCGGCGGCCGGTGGGCTTGGCGTTGAGCAGCGCGGACATGGCTAGTTCTTCACCGTCAGCGAATGCAGCTTCGCCATCTCGTCGGCCATGTAGCGGATCTGGGCCTTGATGGCATTGCGCTCAGGCGGCGGCAGCTCGCGCCACTCGCGGCGGCCCAGCTCTTCCAGCTCGCCCTCGATGCCCGCCAGCAGCAGCACCGACATGCGAATGCTGATGTGCAGCGTGGACCACTCGCGCGCCTCGGCATCGCTCCAGCGGCCATTGCTGGAGCGGTACACGGCATCGTCCTTGAGGCGGCGCAGATGCTCGCGGCACTCTGCAGGGGTCATGCGGGCAATGTGCGGCGCCACGGGCGGCGCAGGCAGGCGATGCAGGGCGGGCGCCAGGGACGGGGCAGCGTTGTGCACGCCCACCCACTGCAGGAATTGCGGTGCGGAGATTTCGGACAGGTTCACCGCGCACCCCCGTTCACGCGCACGGCGGTCAGGAACCAGGGCAGGCCGTAGATGCGTTCCACGGCGGCCTGGGCGGCGGCGCGGTTGGCGGCGCTGAGCACCAGGCGGCGGCGCACAAGCATTTCGTCCACATGGGTCACGGCGTACTGGCTCATGCCGCACTCCCTTGCGCACCGGCCCCAGCTGCGCGCGGGTCCACGTAGAAAGACAGGTGCAGGCCACCCAGGTCCAGCTCCACGGCAAAGCCGCCATCGCGGAAGGCAGCTTTGTTGCGGGCCTTGCCGCCCAGGCCCATGAGGGCCTGCAGCATGCGGCCGTTGCGGGCGCGGTCCTGGCCGCCGTGGATGAACAGGCCGTTGATGTTGGCGCACTCGTGGCCGCCCAGCTCCACGCCGGCCGCGCGCAGGGCGGGCAGGTGCTGCTGCAGCCGCTGCAGGTCGCTGGCGAGGCCGTCAATTTCCTTGAGCCGCGCAGCGTGCCGGGTGTGCTCGGCCCGCAGGGCCTCATCCACCAGGGTGATCTGCTGCGCGGGCCGGGGCCTGCGGAGTTCAAAGAATTGCATTGCGTCCTCTCGGGTTGCGTTTTTCAGGGTGAGCACGTCCCGCAGGGCCTTCTTTCAGGCTCCGCAGGGCAGGGGAAACGGGGTAGTTGGGTGGGGCTCTAAGCCCCGGGGTCAGTCCGCTGGCGGGCTGGTGCCGAACAGCTCCAGGGTGCTGGGCGCGGTCTGGGTGGTGCGGTAGTCCGATGGCTGGGCGCAGGCCAGCTGCTCGCGCATCAGATCGCGGCGCACATGGGTGCTCAGGGGCAGGCGCACGGTGGGGTTGGGCGTGGCGCTGGGGCTCAGGGTGCGCGTGATTTCCATCGTGGCGCTGAACGTGTGGCCGCACTCGAAATTCGTGCAGGCGAAGGCGTACTCGCGCGTCAGGTTGGTGACCTGGTTGCTGCGGCGGATGGTGGCCGGGCTCTCGCAGTGCGGGCAGGCGATGCGGTGGAATTCGGATTTCAGGCGCGGGCCTTCGTCCTGGGCCTGGGCCTGCGTGTCGGCGGTTGTTTCCGGCTTGGACAGGTTGTTACAGCCTTGCACGCCTTTTCGTACACCGGGGCGCGCCTTGGGGGCGGCCTTGCCGGCCCGGTGGCTTACAGCCAGTGCGGCCTTGGTGAATCCAATATTCGGCTGCGTGCCGAGCAGGGGCTGGAAGGGGTTTGGAGCTGCCTGTGCCATGGCTGTGCCTTAGACGCGGTCGCCGGTAGCGTTGCTGTCGGTGGCGCGTGTGGTGAGCCTTGCCACGGCGCCGAGTTCGATGCGCCCCAGGTGCTCATACAACTCCATGCCCATCAAGTGGATCATGCGAGCGAAATTGCTCTGGCTGCGGCCTTCGTGGGATGCGCCACCTTGCACCGCGTGGCGCTCACCATTTGTGAGTCGCAGAGCAATTTGCTTGTCATGCACAAGTGGCTCGACCGTGGCCGAGCGGTGGCGGGTCTGGTGCGCTGGGGTGGTCATGTAGTATTTGGATCTAGGTTGTTACAAGGTGGCTCGATTTTTATCGACGAATGTCGAGTTGTCAATAGGAAAGTATCGGCACATGTCGAATTTTTGCGAGAGGCTGAAAGAAGCCCGCAAGCATCTCAAGCTGAATCAGGGGGCTTTTGGCGCCCTTGCTGGCGTATCTGCTGAGACGCAGCTCAACTATGAAAAGGGCTCGCGTAAGCCCGATTCGTCGTACCTTGAGGCAGTGGCCGCACATGGGGTTGATGTCGCCTATCTGCTAACTGGTCTACGTTCGTTGGACCCTTGCGCTGCCCCGCACCCAAACCCAGGACAAACGCTTGCCGAGCGGCTGCAACAGGAGCGCAAGCGGCTGGAGTTGACCGTGGGCCAGCTAGCAGACAAGTCGGGCGTGGATCGCCTGGCACTGCTGAAATTTGAAGAGGGCGAGTTCGCACCCGACGCCAAGGCGCTGCAGCAGCTGCACGCCGTGGGCGTGGATGTGGGCTATGTGCTGCTGTCGCTGCGCGCAGGCGCGGCCGGTGGCAATGCCGGCGCGGCGGGCTCAGTCAGTTCTGAGTTACAGCAGCTGCTGCAGCACTACGAAAAGGTGCCCCAAGAGGCGCAGGCTGCGCTGCGCACGCTGGCGGCCATGCTGGCGCGCGGGTAGGCGGCCCGCCGCCTTCGCCAGCGGCTGATGGCCGCGACGAATTTGCAGAGAGGGGGAGCACATGGGAAATGGACTATTGGCACTCTTGCTGCTGGGCGGCTTGGTGCTTGGCGGCGCTTGGGCATATCGAGTGGTAGCCACGGCTCTGCAGGCACGGCGCTGGCCCGCGCGTATTTTGGCGGCGGTGCTCAGTGTGGGCGGCATGTTCGGGGGGCTTTGCGTGGGGGGCGGAATGGCACCCCAGCCGCATGGCAGCCCGATGATGGTGGTGCTGGGCCTGCTGGTGCTCTCGCCTTATGCCGTTGTGGCTTGGCGCGCTCATCGGCGCAAGCGAACTGCAGAGGAACGCACAGTTCCTGCAGCAAGCGCACCGCCTGCAGCTCCCGTAGCTCCTGCAGATCGTCCTGAGCCGGTATTGGCGCCCATAGCGCCCGAGCAATTCCACCTGGTTGCATCGCCTGCAGGTGCCACGCAGCCCGGAGCCGCTGCCCGCAGCACGTCCAACCCGTTGCCCCATCGCTACCGTTTCACTTACCAAGGATTCTCACGCGATGAGGGCCAGCGCACAGTTCTGGTGCAGAGCATTGGAGAGAACGAGGCGAACACCTACCTTGAAGGTCACTGCGAGCAGGCCGAGGCGCCGCGCACGTTTCGCACAGACCGCATCAGCGGCCCGCTGTTGGATATGGATACAGGCGAGCTATTGCAGGTGCAGGAGTTGCTGGACATGGTCCCGCAGCGAACCTACGTGGATGCAACATCCCCATCTGCGCCTGCACGCAAGTCAAAGGAGTGGCGCAATGCTGTGCTCTTCACGGGCTTCTCGCAGGATCGGCGCGATGAACTGGAAGAGATGGCCGAGGCGGCCGGCTGGCTGGTGCGCGGAAGTGTCGGGCCAACGCTCGATTACATGGTGACGGGGCCAAGGGCAGGCATGTCAAAGCTGACACAGGCCCAGGTGCACGGCACGATTGTGGTGGGCGAGGATGAGTTCCTCGCCATGCTGCGCAGCTGACCAACCCAAGCCCGCTGCATGCGGGCTTTTTTGCGCGCCGTCGCGCGCGGGCCACGACGCCCCTGCGATAGAGATTTTCAAAAACGGTAGTGAGTGCTGACACTGTATATTTATACAGTGAACTGCGAAATTACATTCCTCCGCCGCAACGGGGTGCGCCTGCACCCCCGTGACTGGCCCGCGCCCGTGGCAGGCGATCTGCGCATGGAGTACGCGGACGGCCGCAAGAACAACATGCGCCGCACGCTGCGCGAGTTCCAGCTGTGCGAGTGGTGGATATCGCTGGAACACTCCCGGTACCGGCTTGCGGACCCCGTGCCGGTGGACATCCTGGGCGACGCAATGCTGTGGCGTGGCTACACCACGGCGATGACGCCCGAGGGGCTGGCCGAGTTTGAGCAGCTGTGGCTGATCCGCCCCAGGCCCACGCTGGACGGCGAGCCACTGCCGCCCTTCGACTGGTCCGCGCATGTCCAGCAGCTGCCGCAAGCCATTGCACCCACGCCCGAGCGCGGCGCACGCACGGAAACCGTGGCAGAGCAGTGGCACAGGGAGCACGTCCGTGTACCCAGACGATGACCCGCTCAACGTGCTGCACCCCACCCTGGTGCGCCCGCCCCGCTGGGCAGGCATCTGGGGGGAGCGGGTGTTGCCGCTGCGCCCCGAGGACTACCGCGTAGAGCACACAGGGCCGCACTGGACGAGGGTTTACGCACCTGATGGTGAGCTCGTCTACGACTTTGTGGGCCCGGCCGAAGTGATTCGTTCACCTGCGCCGTTTTGAAAAAAGAAAACCCCGCAGTGCGGGGTTTGTTTAAATGGGTGAAGCGATTGAGGGCTACTCAAAAGTGATTGACCTCATGGTGATCAAGCGGCAGTTGCGCCACGGCGGGGAGCCCCCCAGATAATGGGGACATGGAAGCCCGTATCGCCAAGCTCGAAAGCACCACGCAGGATCTGCGGGATCGGCTTGTGCGCATCGAGGCCAAGCAAGACGAGTTCATCAAGCACTATGCGACCAAGGCTGATCTGACTGAGGCCAAGAACAGCATCATCATGTGGGTGGTCAGTGCCATCCTGCTTGCTCAGGTGCTTCCAGGGATACTCAAAAAGTTCGGGCTCTGACCTTTTTGGTGGATCTGTGGAACGAAAAAAGCCCGCTATCAGCGGGCTTTTGGTTTTGGATCGTCAGTCTGTTTGGGCCGCCTCAGGGTGGGAAGGCTTAGGCGTCCTGAGTCCTTGGGGTGCACGCTGAACCCCCAAGCGATGCAACAGCAGGTGCCACATGGCAAAACTTATCTTTTGGTGACTTTCAGCACCTTCATGAGCGGTGTACTTGCGGAAATTTTGAGCCGTAACGCCAACTAGCTCAGCGGCCTTCGGCCCCGACATGTTGATGTAGTCAACCAGAGCGCCTTGCGAGGCAACATGGCGGATCTCCCAACTAGTTGGCGCCCTCCACTCCCATTGATCGTGCGTTAGTACAGATCGAGGAAGCATTCCTGCGATCCATCCGTTGCGTGCTTCTTGCTCCGACGGTACATGGTTGGCGACGATCTCCATGTACTCGCGAATGTCATGGACATTGCGAACACGACCAGTCCTGGTGCAGCGCAACTGCCACTTCGTATCGGGGACGACCAGCTCGAGCGGCTCAAGACCTAGCTGGGTTGTGTCATAGCAGGCGAAGTCTGCAATAGAGCTGCCAGCCTTGACATCCATGAGGTCTACGCGTGTTGGACTATGGGTGTGTTTGGCTTTTTTGACAAAAGCCGTCAGAGCGTCGCTGAAGGCATCCATCAGCGTGCCTCGCGTGATTTCTAGGCCTGCTATGTGTCGCTGGGAGACCTGCTGGTCTCCATAGAACATGGTCCAACTACGACCAGGGGAGCCATTGGAAACACTGGGGAAGCTTGACTTGAAGTCGAACGGCCCGTGCCTGTACCCAGGGGTCTCGGAAAAAACTATCTTCATGGCCAACGTCCTTTCTGGTGCAGCGCTACAAAAAAATGCGCTCACAAAAGGATTCTACAGTGCGATTCGAGCTAGCGCAAATCGCGCTAGCTCAATGCGATCTAGCGCACTTCGATTTATTTTGTTACTTAAGGTGCTTCCGGATTAGGAGGCTCATCGTCAAGTTCAGGCCCCGAATCGGCATCGCCCCCGCCCTGTCGCTCCAACTCGATCTGCGTGGTGAAGCCGCCATCCCCCAGGGCATGCTCCACGGACTTGACCAGCCAGCCCTCGCCGTCAATCTCGGGCTTGAAGCCCTCCACGGTCACGGCCGCCTGGGGCATGAGGTGGGGCCGGCCCAGGGCCAGGGCCAGGCTCAGGGTGGCGGCGCCACGGTCCACGCGCTGCATCTCCGATTGCGCGGCCTGGCGCGCGGCTTCGGCGCTGGAGAATGTGTCTTTCAGGGTCTTGACGCTGCCGGTCTTGGAGCCCGCCAGCACGCCCCTGCGGCGAGCGCGCTTGCCGTCAGTCCAGTAGGCGCGCACCCCGGTGTAGTTGGTGCGGTCTGCGGTGTGCCATCGGTGTTGGTCGCCCGATTCGCGCGTGATGTGCATAGGGGCAATGGGCTGGCCGCTGGCGTTTGTCCTGCTGTTGGTGCGCAGAAAGATCAGCTGCCCCTTTTTGACCGTGGCCACGGCGTCGTGCTGGCGCGCCAGGCGGGAGAGGAAATGCAGGTCCGATTCGTTGGTCTGGTCGATGTGCTGTACCTTGCGCTCGGCCAGCTCAGGCGCAATGCGCGCCGGCAGGCTGTTGCGCGCGGCAATGTCCTGCACCACGGCGCCCACGGTCGAGTCGTTCCAGCTGTGGCTGGCACGCTCGCGCAGGCTCTTGGCCATGTCCGCGCTGCGCGCGCGCACGCTGATGCGGTCAGGGCTGCCGCCGTGCTCCACTTCGTCCACCACAAAGCTGCCCTTGTCCACCAGGCCCTCGTGCAGCCAGCCCAGGCGGATGGAGATGGTGGCGCCCTTGGGCGGGATGGCCATGCGGCCGTCTGCGTCGTCCAGGGTCAGATCCAGCTGGTCGGCCTCTTCGCCGCGGCTTTCGCGCAGGCGCAATTCGATCAGGCGTTTGCCCACCTTGGGCGTGATGTTGGCGCCGTTGATGGTGAGTTCGTAATCGGGCTGTTGGTAGGCGCCCGTAGCCTGGTTCTCTGTGCCCGCCATCACATCCACCAATCCCAGAAGTCGCCATCATCCCAATCACCGCCGCCCGTGCCGCCATCGGTGCCACCGCTGGGGTCGGCCTGGGCGTCGTCCACGCGGGCCAGCTCCACGGTGAAGTCGATGCGGCGGGGCAGGCCTTCCTTCACGAACACGCTGCCGTTTTCGCTCAGGCGCTGGATGACCCACGCGCCCAGGTTGTCCCCGGCCCCGTTGACCATGGCGTATGCGCTGCCGGCGTCGGCCATCTTGCGCAGTTCGTCCAGGGTCTTGCGGCCGCCACGGAATTCGGGGACGAACAGTCCGGTAAACGTGATGGTGTCATCGCCCTGGCCCACGTACTGGCGCGCCGGCCGGGCGCCCACGCGGCTGTTGCTGGGGTGGCGCCAGTCGGTGGCGCGCTGCATTTCCTGATACGCCACGGTATCGAGGCCAAACACGAATTGACCCAGGGTCATCATTGGCATGGGTCGGGCTCCTATCCCTCTGTGTCGCTGAGCTGGCTGAGCACGCGGGACTTGTTGGCGCGGTCGCGCTTGTCCAGCTCAGCCGCCACGGCGCGGGCTATGTCTTTGGGGTCCATGCCGGGCACGGCATGAATGTTGATGATGGTGGGGCCGCTGGGCGCCGCCATGGGCGCGCCCGCGCCGGCCGCAGTGCCACGCCCCAGGGCGCTGCCGCTGGGCGCCATCAGCGGCGCGGGCGCCGTGATGGGCATGGCCTGGGCAGCGGCCAGCGCATCGGTGCCGGCAGCGACCATGGGTGCGGCGGTGACGCCGGCCAGGCCCACGGCAGCCGCTGCCGCCAGGCCCTGGCCCTTCTGGATGCCCAGGGCCGCGCCCTCGGACACCCAGCCGCCGTACTCCATGAACACGCGGCTCGGGCTGGCAATGCCCAGCGTTTCCTTGAACCATTGGCCCACGGATGTGGCGGCGCCCACCACGGTGTCCTTGAGCGCGGTGAGCTTGGCGGTCACGCCGCTGATGAGGCCGTCAATCATCTGGCCGCCAATCTGCACAAAGTTGCCGGCCAGATGATTGAGGCTTTCCCACAGCGCCAGGGCGCCGGCCTTGATCTCTTCCCAGCGCGTAACGATGAGGTATGCCGCAGCGGCCAGGGCCACCAGGGCCAGGATGACGATGCCAATGGGGTTGGCCGCCAGGGCGGCATTGACCAGCCACTGCGCTGCGGCAAATGCCTTGCTGGCCAGCGCTGCGGTGCGGCTGATGACCATGCTGGCCACCATGGCGCCGGTCTGCAGAATCCAGGCCATGCGCGCCGCAATCAGCACGCCGCGCACGGTGAGCAGGGCGCCCTTGATCAACGCGAAACCGTAGCCCGCCGCAATGGCCACCACCTTGCCCAGCACCAGGGCGGCCACCAAGAGGACCACGGCGCGTGTGACACCGGGAAAGGCCTGGGTGAGTGCAGACAGGCGCTCCATCCAGGGCGTCAGCATGGTGAGCCCGTCATTGAGCGATGGCAGCAGGATGTTGCCCATGGAGATGCCCATGGCCGCCGCCTGGTTGCTGGCCAGTTTCAGGCGGTTGGCGGTGGTCGCTGCGCGCTTTTCGTACTCCGCATTCACGGCGCCGCCGTATTTGCTTTCGTCCGTGACCTTCTCGAAGTTTTCTTTGAGCGTGTCCAGCTGGCTGAGCAGGGGCGCAATGGCCTTGATGGATTCCTTGCCGAAGAGCGTTTGCAGGGCGGCGGCCTGCTGGTATTTCTCCAGCCCGCGCACCTTGTCGAACACGTTCATCATCGTGGCCGTGGCGTCCTGCTGCATGCTCTTGGCCACTTCGGTGGCGTCCAGGCCCAGGGCCTGCAGGCCCTCGCGCTGGCTCTTTGTGGCGCTTTCGCCGGCCACCAGTGCGAGCATCAGATTCTGGATGCCGGTGGACGCCACCTCTTCCTGCACGCCCATGCCGGCCAGGGTGGAGCCCAGGGCCGCAATGCCCCCGGCCGCCACGCCGGCCACGCCGCCCAGCGGACCCACGCGCGTGACGATGCCAAGGATCTGCTTTTCGTTGGCCGCGCCCGTGTTGCCCAGCAGGTTGATTTTGTCGGTGAGCGTGGCCACTTCGGGGATGGACATGCCGAAGGCAGATTTCATCTTGGCCATGGCCTCGCCGGACTCTTCGGCCGTCATGCCGAAGGCCGTGCCCATCTTCACGGCGTGCTCCACAAAGCCCACCTGTCCGTCGCCGCCCAGCAGCTGCTTTTCGTCCAGGCCCGACTGGCCGCCCAGGGCCATGATCTGGGCGATGTCCTTGGCCGCCATGGGCAGGTTTTTGGACAGGTCGATGGCGCTTTTGGACATGCGCTCAAGGCCGCTTTTGTCCAGGTCCATGACCTTGTCCACATCGGCCATGGACGACTCGAAATCAATGGCCATCTTCAAGGGCGCGGCCAGGGATGCGGCCATGGCGGCGCCGTCAAACAGGGCGCCACGCGCATCGCCCCGGGCTGCCTTGTTGGCGTCCACGGCGGCGCGGTGCTTGTTGGTCAGCTCCTGCGCCTTGCGCTGCCGTTCCAGGGCCTTGGTGGTGCGGTCGATGGCCTCGCGCAGCTTGCCCTCTGCCTGGGCCACGTTGGTGATGCCCATGCCGCTGAGCCCGGCGCGAAGGCGCTTGGCCTGGTCAATCTGGCGCTCATGGGCGGCCGAGAGTTTCTGCAGTTCCTCGGTGGTCTTGCGGTATTGCGCGCCCAGGGCCTGGGCGGTGGGGCCGCCCTTTTGCATCTCGGCACCCAGCGCGGCCTTGCCCGCCTTGAGCGCGGCCATGCGCTGCTGCGTTTCCTGCAGGCGCTCCTGCATGGAGCGCATCTTGCCCACGGCGGCCTGCTGCTGCTGGAGCTTGCGCAGCGCGTCCTGCGCGCCGCTCACGTCCACGCCCACGGACTTGGCGCCCGCGCCTATGCGCTTGAGCGGTGCTGATACCCGGTCGGCCAGGTCCAGCAGTACCTGCAGTTTGAGCTTATCCATGCTTGTTCATCTGTTGGAAGCGGTCTACAGCCAGGGCGCGCCAGTGCATCAGCTCGGCCAGGTCCATGGGGTCCATGTCGGCCGGCCGCCAATGGAAGATGGCAGCCACGTCCGCCATGGCGTCCTCTACACGCTCAGGGATTCCATGGCCATCGCCTGATTGGCCTTGACCGTCTCCAGCTGCCGCGCCGGCACCAAAAAATTGACCACCTCCGTAGCGCAGGCCACCAGGTCCACGGAGTCCATGGTCGCCACGTCTTCCCGCGTGAGGGTGGGAGTGGTGATGCGCGGCAGCAGCAGCATGACCGACTCGGCACGCAGGGTCAGCAGCTCGGCCAGGTTGATGCCGCGCAGTGCGCCGGCCAGGGGCTTGCGCAGCGTTACCACGTCGATGACGCCGCTGCCGCGCGGGATCGGTGTTTCCAGCGTGACGTTGACCTGCACGGTCTTGGGGCTGGTGGTGGTGTCGGTGGTCTTGGCTTGGGGGTCCATAGGTGCCTCGGTGGTTGGTTGTGAAGAAAAAAGCGCCGGCCAAGGTAGTGGCCCAGGCCGGCGCGAAGGGCCGTTTCCCATGCGGCCGGAGACAGACGAGAGGGGAAGGAAAACTGTTTGCGGATGCGGTCCGTCAGATGCCCAGGGCGGTGCGGGTCTGGGCCATGCGGTCCTCGCCGTGGACCTTCTCGACCAGGTTCACGAAGTCGATTTCAAGGATGGTTTCGCCGTCGATCACTTCCTTGTAGTAGCTCAGGCTGTACTTGAAGGTCTGCTCCACCATGTCGCCAGCCTTGGAGCTGCCGGGGTCGCGCTCGGTCAGGCGCCCGCGCATGACGACTTCGACGGCCTGCACGCCCTCGCTGTCATCGGTCTGCAGGGCGCCGGCAAAGCGCAGCATCACGGCATCGTGCTTGGCGGCGCCCCATTGCTTCATCAGGCCCTTCATGTAGCCGGCCGCCTTGAGTTCGGCTTCCATCTTGTCCTGGCCCATGTCCAGATCAACGGGGCCATTCATGCCGCCCCCACGGTATTCCTCCAGCTTGCGGGTGAGGGTGGGCAGGGTGACTTCGGGCATTTCGCCCATGTAGTTCTCGCCGTCGATGAAGGTGGCGAAGTTCTTGAGTTTGCGGGGCAGTCCCATGGTGTGGATCTCCTGTTTTCTGGAATGCGGCCGGGCTTATTGGCCGGTGCCCACGCGCATGGCGAAGTCGGCGAAGTACTTGTCGGTGATGCGCTGGCGGAATCCCAAGTCTTCCAGCGGCGGCACGGGCGTGTAGTCGTAGTCGATGACCAGCTTGCCGGCCTTGAGGGCTTCGGTGGTGTTGACTTCGTCGTCAAACCAGGCGCGGCCGTCGAGGATGTAGCCCAGGGCCTTGAGCTCGCGGAACTTGGCGTTGATGCCTTCGATGATGTCTTTCACCAGGCTGGGGTGCAGAGGCTTGTCGATGAATGCGAAATGGCCTTCTGCCACGGTGTCGGCCAGCACCTGGGCGGTGCGGGTGGCGGACTCGAAGCGGAACAGTTCGTCCGTGCTGCAGGTGCGCGACCCCCAGAAGCGGTAGCCCTGGTAGTTGATCAGCGTGGTGACGTTGCCCTCATTGAGAATGTTCGCGTCCGTCTCCGAGCTTTGCAGGTCGAAATGCACGTCCTTGCTGATGCCCACCGGGCCATTGAGCGGCACGTTGGAGAGGGTCTTGTGCCAACCCTGCTCCACGTCGATGCGGGCGCGCAGGCCCAGCGCATAGGCCACGGCCGGCACGTTGGTGGCCGCGTTTGTGGTGGTGCTCCAGGCCTTGAAGTCGGGCCAGATGACCATGGTTTCCCGGGCGCCGAAACTCTCTGCATAGGCCAGCGCCTCGCTCACATCGTCTGCGCCGTAGCCCTGCACGTAGGCCATGGCGCGCAGCTTGATGGCGGCGGCCGTCAGCGCATCGGCCACGGGCTTGGAATCCAGGCCCGGCGCGCCCAGGATGCGGGGCTTGACGCCCAGCTGCTGCTGCGCGGTGAGCAGGGCCTGAATGCCGGAGCGCTTGCCGCCCACGTTGTCGCCAATGACCAGGCTGGTCTGGTCGGCCTCGGCCTCTTCTGGCGTGGCACCTGCGCCCAAGGGCACGCGGACGATGACGAGCACGGGGCGGGACTGGTCCTTGATGGCCTTCAAGGCCTCGGGCAAGGTGCCGGTGGTGCCAGCCGCGTCCAGCGCCTTCTCGATGTTGGTGAAGAGGACAGGCGTATCCAGCGGGAATTTGGTGGGGTCGGCCCCGGGGCCGGTGGCCACCAAGCCGATGACGGCCGTGGAGACGATGCGCAGCGTGGTGGTCCCGGTGTTGACTTCCGAGACGCGCACGCCGTGGTGGTAGCCGGCGAGTGACATGGTGATGGGCTCCTGCAGGGGTTCGGTGGGTGTGCGGTGTGTGTCTGCATGTTCCCCCGCCCGCGCGTAGGCGGCCAGCGATAGGGCCGGTGCGAGCCGGTGCTACCCCAAAGACAAAGCCCGCCGAGTGGCGGGCTTGCGGTGGTGGTGCGGGTGGCGCGGCCAGGTCAGGCCGGCAGCTCGTCGGGGCGGGGCGGCGTGTCCGTGATCTGCAGCGCGCGGCCGTCTGCGATCAGGCCCACGGTTTCCAGCAGCTGCACGCCGGCCGCCACGTCCGGGTCGTCCAAGTCGATGAAGCTGGCCAGCTCCTGGTCCTTCAACGTGCTGCGCAGCTGCGCGGCCTGCTGGCGTTCACCGCTGGTGGCATCGGCGCGGTCCACGGCGGCCCATTCGATGGCGGCGCGCTCGGCGCCCGTGAAGCGGCGGCGGAAGGCCAGCGGGGTGATATGACGGTGGATCTGCGGCGCGGGCGCGGGCAGCTCCTGCTGCTCGGCCAGGCGCCAAGCGCCCGGGTAATGCTGCTGCGCGAAGTCTTCCGAGGCCCGGATGGTGTCCACGACTTTGCCGGCTTTCAGGATTTCGATGATGGGCATTTCAACCTCCCTTGTCCACGAAGAATTTCAGTAACGCATAGCCGTCGCCGCCCGGACCCGCGCCCACCTGCCCCGCGCCACCGCCGCCGCCCAGACCACCCCCGCTGCCATAGCCATTTCCCCCGGCAGCGCCGCCCCCGCCGCCGTTGCCTCCTTTCCCGGTTGGGGATGCGCCGCTGCCACCGCCACCACCGCCTCCGTTGCCACCCGGGTACCCCTGGCCCCCACTGGAGGCGCCTCCGCCGCCTCCAAAAAAGCTGATGCCCCATTCCCGGTCCGACGCATCAAAGAATGTGCCGTTGTTGGCAGAGATCGCTCCTGTGGCATCCGCGTTGCTGGGCATCGCGCCGCCGCCGCCAAATCCCGCGCCCGGTCCCGAGGTGCCACCGCCGCCGCCGCCATTGACGGAGGCTGATGTGGTGGCGTCCCCACCCTTGGCCATGATGTCCACGCCCGCGCCGCCCGTGGCACCTGCAACCAGCATGCCTGGCCTTACGCTGGCCGCGCCCACATCCCAATTTGCCGAAGGTGTCGGCCCAGCAGGCAGGGCGATGGCGCCTGCGCTGGCGAGTGCGTACCGACCACCCGGGCCGCCGTAGGCCACGTAGCTGACGCCTGCCACGGTGATCGTGGTATTGCCCCCGGCGCCTCCATTTTGGTTTGCTACTGCGTTTGCGCCGGCCGCGCCTACAGCCACCACCACCACGTCGCCAGCGCGCACGCGCAAACGCTTGGCGCCCCAGCTGCCGCTGTATCCGCCCGTCGCGGTGTTGGCCGAGCTGCTGCGCGCTGCACCCGCGCCACCTGCGCCCATGGCGCGGATCTCAAGGATGCCGTTGGCTGGTGCTGTCCATGTCGTAGACGCAAAGCAGATAACGGGAACGCACGGCCCCATGGCCCGCGTGCCTGCCAAGTCGCTGGCCCTCATAGATTCCCCCCCGTGTCATGCCCCATGGCCAGCAGCCACAGGTTGTCGCCGGCATACACGAGCCTGATGTGCCAGCAGTTGTAATCAAGAACCAGGTCGTCTTTGCGGCGGTTGATTTCGTGCAGCGGGTTGGCGCGCACGATGGTGATCAACCCCAGGCGCCACAGGCCCCAGGGGTCCAGCAGCACGATGGTGTCGCCCCGTTCAGGTGCGGCGGGCAGCGCGCGGCTGTAGGCGGCATCGGCCTTGAGCAGATAGGCCACGCCCGCCTGCAGGGCCTGGCCATTGGTTGCGCTGTCCGCGTAGCCGTGGCGCAGCCGGTCCAGCAGCGTTTGCCCGGTCTGCGCCTGCGCCGGGTTGCTGGCCTGCAGCACGGATTGCAGGTCCACGGACTTGTCGGCAATGTCTTGGGCCAGCTGCTGAATCCGAAGGGCCTGTTGCAGCAGGACTTGCGCCGTTTGCTGCTGCAGCTGGTCGATGGTTTGCCCGGTGGACTGCGCCAGGGCCTGCAGGGCTTCCTGGCTCGCGCTGGCCTCAATGGCCTGGCCCATGTCGTGGGCCACCTGGTCAATCATGCCCAGCGCTTCGCGCAGCCGGGGGTTGTCCACCTCCAGCTTGTTGCCGGGGTGCGGCAGGGGCAGGCCCAGGTGAGGCGTGTCCTCCAGGACGGGCGGCAGGTCTTGCACGGTATCGTCAGCCATTGTCCCTCCTACAGCACCACGGCGCGCAGGTTGTCCACCAGGGGGCGGGCGGTAGTGGTGCCCGTCAGCGTGAGGCGCAGGCGCAGGCTGGCCGCGCTGATGCCCTGCAGCCGGTGCGTGAGTTCGATGGTGCCGGCCGTCTGCGGGCTGCTGGACAGGTAGGGCACCTCGGTCCACTGCTCGCTGGCACCCAGCTGCGCATGCACGGCCACGGCCGCGCCGGCCGGGATGGTGCCCTCGAAGATCACGCGCAGCTCGGTGCCGCCCGCAGTGGCGATGGCGGGCGTGATGTAGGTGCCCGACTGCAGCAGGCTGCCCACGGCCAGCAGGGTGGCAGGGGCCAGCACGGCGCCCATGCCCGACTCACCCACGCGCAGCGTTGCTTTGACGCGCACGGTGCCGGTGTGGGGCTCATCCAGGCGCACGGGCTGGCCCGCGTCGGCCTCGATGGTTCGCAGCACGGCGCCGCCCGCGCCCAGCATCTCGATGGCGTAGGTGATGCGCGCCGTGGGGTCGGGCTGCTCGGCGCCGGCATTGATCAGCAGCATGGTGGCGTTTTCCACGTCCTGCGCGCCGACATCCACGGTCTTGACTGTGGCCGGGTATTGGGCCTCGAACAGATCAAAGCGCAGCACGCGGTTGGCGTGGCGCGTGACGATGCCCGAGGCGTTGATTTCCAGCAACTGGCCCACTTCGGCCGGCGCGGCCGTGACCCAGCCCGTGCCGTCCTGGCGGGCATCTCCGACCTGGGCCACGGCCAGAGCCGTATCGGTGTCTGCAGCGGACACGCACAGCGCGTAGCTGGTGCCCGCCTGCAGCTGGACCAGGGCCGGCCAGCTCACGCGCGTGGCCGTGCCATCGGTCTTGGTCTGCGCGCTCTCCACGCGCTGCTCGCGCAGGGCCAGGCCCGGCAGGCCGGCATCGTCCAGGGCCGCCAGCAGCACCAGGGCCGGGCCGCCGCTGGCCGTGAAGTACAGATCCAGCGCTGCGCACTGCTGGGTGCGCGCAGGTGTGATGATTTGGGTGAGGGTGCTATAGGACATAGGTGACGGTGCCAAAGCCTGCGATTCGGGCGCTGTACCAGTTGGACCCGAGAACTTGCAGATTGAGTTTCAGGGTTGCGCTGCCCACGTATTGCGCCCGGCCCGTGCTGCCGTGCTCGCCCTTGATTTCAACGGTCTTGGCCCCCACGGGGACGCCCTCGGGGATGGTGAATTTCCCCGCCAGCACGCCGGCAGCGTTGGCCACCAGGCCGCCACCTGCCAGCGGGTGGGCGGTGACGGGCTGGCCGTCGAAATGCAGGCTTTGCAGGGCCTCCAGCGAGCGGAATCCCGCCAGCGCGAATTGAACTTCGATGGGGCGCAGGGTGATGCCGCTCAGGTCCAGCAACTCGGTGTTGATCTGGTTGCGGAACTGCGTTTCCCTGTCTACCGCTGCGCTGCCGAACCCGTCGTAGAACCGGACGAGCTTCGGATAATTGAGGGTCTCAGGAACCTCCCAGCGGTCCACGCTGGGCACCAGCTCAACGCTGGCCGGCAAGGCGCCTGCCGTGGCCTGTGCGTTGATCTTCATGGCGCGGCTGGTGGCCGTCTGGCCCATGGTCTTGGCCAGCGTGTACTCCAGGCTGTGGACAGTCTTGCCATCGCCCAGCATGTAGGCGTTGTCGGCCTCATACAACTGCAGCGCCCCGCCCGCCACCATGGCGGTCTGCTGCAGACCTTGATCCCGCATGCTGTCGTCCATCATGGGATCGGCGAAGTAGCCTTTTTTCAGGCCGCTGTAACGACCCGCGGTGTCGGTGGCCAAGCGCAGCTCGGCCAGGTCCAGCTCGATGCGGTCCATGCGGTCGCGGTAGGCCACCAGGGTGGGCATGGACACCACGCGCACGCCGTCCGGCTCGGTGCGGCGCGTGTCGGGCTCCCAGGTCTGGTAGATGCTGCCCAGGGCCAGCACGTTGCCCGGCACATCAGGCGGCACGGGCTGCCATGTCGCCGGGATGCCCTTGACCACGTTGATGCCCCCATCGCCACCCATCACGATGCGGTCAATGCGGCGCAGCGCATAGCGGTAGTCCACGAGGATCAGTGTGGCAGGCAGCGCGCCCTGCACGTCAAAGCCGCGCGTGGTCTGGTTCTGCGCAGGCTCGGTGCTGATGTAGTCATAGCTCACGCTGTAGGTGCTGCCCGGTGTGGGTTCGGCGCCGGCCGGGCTCCAGTCGATTTGCCCGGCCGTCAGTTTGTAGTCCACGTCCTTGGTGTACGTGGTCCCGCCCTGGGTGACGCTGTTGATCTGCACCACGCTGGCGTCGGGCAGCGGGTCGGCAGCGCCGACGAAACTGCCGTGCACCACCTGGGCCGACTTGCGGCGCGTGATGCGCAGGGTGGCCTGCTCCAGCACGGGCCAGCGGTCGAATGCCACATGCTGCAGCGCATCCGTGCTGCTGCTGTGGGGCTCACTGTTGACCTGGGCCATGTTGGCCTTGGCTTCAAAGACGAGGCGCCGGTCGGCAGGCACTTCGATGGCCACGCCGCCCACACGCGCGGCGCCGGCCGTGATGGCGTAGACCTGGCGGCCCTGGTCATCGTCGGGCAGCTGCAGCGTGATCAGGCCGCGCACGACATAGGTGCCTCCGCCCGTGCTCTGCTCGTCATAGCGCTCGATGGCCTTGGTGACGGCGTTGAGCTGGGGCGCGGGCTCGCGCGGCTTGACGATGCCATCTTCAACGGTCCACACGGGATAGAAATCCCCTTCGCCCTGGCCCTGCAGGCCCCAGGCGACGGACACCTGCAGGCGGTCGGCGCCGGGCTCCCCGTAGCCGCTGGTGCCCACTGCGGGGTTGTACAGGGTCGGGTCTTGCTCGGCCGTGACGATGCGCGTGGCGTAGTGCACCCCAATGTAGACGGTGCCCTGCACGGCAATTTGCAGCGCGGCGGCGGCCACGTCATGGACGGCGCCGTTCAGGTAGATGCTGCCGGCTTCCAGCTGGCAGGCGCCGGTTTCTGCATTGACACTGCAGCGCGCGCCGGCCGTGATGTCGCCATCGGCGAACAGCACATCGGCCACGCGGCGCAGGGCATAGCGGGCCTGGGCCTGCATTTCGTTGGGCTCGGCAGACTGCGCCACGCGGTCGGCGTGAAAGATGTGCTGCGTGTAGCCCTTGGCGGGGTCGTGTCGGTTGTAGCTGGTCATGCGCGGCTCACAGTGGGATCACGATTTCTTCGGTGGCTTTGGTCGTGCCGCTGCGCAGGACCGGCGAGCGGTATTCCAGGCAGTACACGGTGCCGGGGTTCTCCACCTCGGCCGGCGTCAGGTAGCGCTGGCCAGGCGGCACGCCGGCCTTGGCCACGGTGCCGAAGAACACGCCGCACTCGCGCACGGTTTCGCCCTGGGCATCGCCAAAGCCGAACGTGGTGCGCAGCAGCAGAAAGGGCGTGGGCACCGGGCTGGTCTTGTAGTAGACCTGGCCGGGCATCTCGATATCGTGGTCCTGGGCGGTGCCGGGCACGGCATAGCCCACATCCACCACGGCGCGGCGGCCGATTTCGTCCTGCAGCGCGGTGCGGTTGGATGGGTTGGCAGGTGGCGCGGTCCACGCTCCATCGCCACGGCCCCATGCGATGTGCACGGCCATGGCGGCCAGGGATTTGGCCAGCGCAATGCGGCCGGCGTCTTGCAGTGTTTGCATGGGCTATTCCTCGGATTCGGTGGTCTTGCTGTGGATGTTGGATTGCTGCCAGCGGTCGCTGTCCCAGCGGCCCGTCCAGCCCCGGGCCGGGGCCATGCGGGGCTGGCAGGCAGCGGCCGCCAGGTGGTGGGCGGCGCCAGGCCACTGGCCCGGCCGCGTGCCTGCGCTGGCGGCCCAGGCTTCGCCGTTGGTGGTCCATGGCTGATGCTGGGCGCGCTGCGGCGCCAGGCCCGGGGTGGACTGCAGCTGCCCGCCTGTGGCCAGGCGCTGCATGCGGCCGTCCCAGCGCCACACATCCAGGCGCAGCTGGTCGGCACGGCGCATGCGGCCACTGGTGTGCAGGTGGTTCGCGCTGCGCAGGGGCGTGAGCTTGGGGGGCTGGGACTGGGACTGGTTGATGCGGCCTTGGCTACCGATAACGGGCGGCTCACCTTCGCCCACGTCCACAGGCGTGCCGCTGTCGTTGTCCCAGAGGGCGCCGTCCAGCTCGGGCGCACGGTCCCAGCGCAGGGCGCGCAGATCGAAGCGATAGAACACGCGGTAGAAATGGACGTGCGGCGGGATGCTGGCCCGTACCACATGGGCCATGCGCGCGATATCGGCATTGCTGACTTCGCGGCCCGGGTTGATGTGCAGGCGGGCGCCGTCCTCTTCCAGGGTCACAGCCAGGTAGCCCTGCCAGGCCAGCGCACGGCGCACGGCGGCGGCGCTGCCACGCTCGCGCAGCCATGGCAGGCCCTTGGCCAGCAGCTCGCGCGGGTCGGAAAAATAGCGCTCGAATTGCCCCAGCTGCCACTGCTGTGCCAGCCAGGGCAGCAGGGCCGGGTGCTGGGCGGTGTTGGCCGGCTCGGCCGCATCGGCCATGGTGCCCCAGTCGCGCGGCAGCGTGGTGTCTATCACGCGCTCCAGGCTTGTGGATGCGGGCGGCAGGATGCTGCGGCGGGCGTCCATCAGGCCACCCCTGCGTCGATCAGGTCCACGGCGCCCAGGGCCGGGAATTCGCCGGCGGCGATGGGCGTGATGGGCGCGGGCAGGGCGTTGTCCGGGTAGTCCACGGCGTGCACGCCATCGACGTGCAGCAGCGTGGTGATGTAGCTGCGTGCCACGCTGCCGTCCAGGCTGGCCATGCCGGCAAAGGCCGCCTGCAGGCGCGCCTGCAGCTGCTGCAGCAGGCCGGCCGGCGCGGTGCGCGTGCGGGTGATGCGTGCGGTGATTGCGATGGTGCGCGGCACGGCCACGGCCACATTGACGGGCACGCCCAGCATGCGGGCGTTGTCGGCATTCAGGGTCTCGGACACCAGCTGCCGCACGGCCTGGGCCTGGGCCTGGTCGGTGACCCACAGCATGACGAGCACGCTGCCCGGCGCCTGCTGGCTGGCCCGCACGGCGCGCACCAGGGGCGAGGCGGTGAGGGCGTGAAATTCGTAGTGCTCGCGCGTGCCCTGGCCGGCGAGGGCGGCGATGCGCAGCTGCAGGCGGGTGCGCAGGCGGTCGTCGGTTTCGCCATCCTGGCGGGTCACGCCGTACTGCGCGGCCAGGTGGTCGAGGTCGCCGCCCGTGGCAAAGGCCAGCAGGTGGGCGCGGGCGGCATCGTTGACGCGGGCGCGGTACAGCAACTCACGGTAGGCGCAGGCCTCTAGCAGCTTGACGAGGGGATCAGATTCGAGCGCCAGGACTTCTGCTAGCTCGGGCGCGCGGGCCAGAATGTCGGCCTTGAGGTCGGCCAGTATCTGCTCGAAGTCCAGCGGCTCGATGATCTGCGGTGCGGGGAGGGTGGCCAGGTCTGTGCCCAGGGATTGGCTCATGGCGCGCCCCCGATGGTGACGGCCAGGCGCAGGGCGCGGGCCTTGGCGGCGGCGCCGGTCAGCAGGTTGCCCACCACGGTGATGGTGGCCCGGCCCTTGGTCAGCGGGTCGCGCTCGATGTTGAGCTGCTGCAGCTGCAAGCGCGGCTCCCAGCGCATCAGGGCACTGGCGGCGGCGGACAGCAGGCGGATTTCGGTGGTGCGGTTGTCGGGCTGGTCCACCAGCGCGGGCACGAGCGAGCCGTAATCGCGGCGCATGACGCGCGTGCCGATGGGCGTGGCCAGGATGTCGCCGATGGACTGGCGCAGATGCTCCACCTCGGTGATGGCGCGGCCGGTGTTGCGGTCCATCATCGCGGCGCCCCAGTGTTGCTGTCGCCGGAGCGCACGCCGCCGTGTACGTGCTTCACCAGGCTGATGCCCTGGGCCTCGATATCCACGTTGGTGCTGATGCCCCCGGCCGTCATGCTGAGTGATGCGCCGCCCACGTTGAGCTGCAGGCTGCTGGGGGTCATGTGCAGGCGGCACTGGCCCTGCCCCACGTCCAGCGTGATGGACTCCAGGCACATGATTTCCAGGGCGCCGCGCAGCCACTGCAGGTAGTTGTCTTGCGCCCAGTCCATGCGCTCGCATTCAGGCTGGTCGCTGGGCTGCGGCATGGCGTCGGAGTACAGGCCCACCAGGGCCACGCCCTGGGTCATGTCGCCGCCCTGGCACAGCACCACGGCCTGCTCGCCCACCACGGGCGGGGACCAGTGCCGGCCGCCCTGGGCGCCGCCAGCGCGCAGGGCCAGCCAGGGGAGCCATGCCGTGGTGTTGTCGCCCACCTTGACGCGCAGGCGGGCCGGGCTGGCCAGCTGCACGGCGGCCACGGTGCCGCGCCGGATCAGGTTCTCCAGGCGGCGGGCGGCCTCGTAGGGCGATTCGGTTTGTGCGACGGGCGATTCCATGGCCCCCATGGTGGCCACGCACGCGCGCGAAGGCCACAAGCATGGCCGGTGCCAGGCGGTGCAACCGCCGAGAGGCGATCTTGAGTTTCAGGTGCTGCAGCACCAGGGTGCGCAGTTTGTCCAGATCCTCGTCGCCGTAGCCCAGCAGCTCGCGTGCCGGGTAGTCGTAGCGCGGGCCACGGCCGGGGTTCACGTTGTCGGTTTCGCCGAAGTGGTGGACGCGGGCCACGCGCTGGGCACGGCCCAGGAATTCGACCACGGCGCCGTCTGTCTGGCCCTTGGCCTGCAGGGCTTTGGCGCGCTTGAGCTTGGCCATCATGGGGCCGGTCTTGGTTTCAAAGCGGGGCTTGCGCCGGCCCTTGAGCGACGGGGGCGGCTTGCGTGCTTCCCAGCGGCTGCCGTCTGGCGCCTGCTGCTGCGTCATGCGGCGCGTGTTGGTGGTGCGCAGGCTGCGCGCCACCTGGGCGGCCAGGCGCTTGCGCTCAGGCGGGCTGAGCTTTTCGAGGAAGGCGCCGGCCCAATCCTCCAGGGCCTTGAGTTCCTGGGCCATGGTTTACAGCGGCATGCGTTGGCGCCAGGCGGGCGGCAAAAATTCCCAGGTGGCCAGCTTTTGGTCCCGCATCCACAGCTCCCAGACTTCGAGCTGCCGCACGTCCTTGCCATCGAAGCGCTGCAGGCCTACGGGGCCGGGTTCGTCGGGGTGTGTGATGCGCAGGCGCGTGTCGTGGTCCGGGTCGGGTGTGACGATGGCGCGCTCTGTGAGGTCTATCTCTATGCCCAGGTCGTAGGTGGATGCGCTTTGTGGTGCCACGCCGAAGCGGATGGCGTTCTCACGCTTGGCAGGGTTGTCGAACAGCACGGGCTGGTTGACCTGGCACCAGGCCAGCAGCGGCACCATGATGGCGTCCGGGTGGCCCGCGTAGCCCAGCAGTGTGGCATAGGCGGTGTATCGATACTCGAAGGACAGCGAGGCCGTGCCCGTGGCGATGAGGCGGCCGTCATCGCCATAGACGATGAAATTCTCAGGGTCGCGCGCCAGGTCGGGCGCGCATTGGGCCAGGAAGTCGCGCAGGCTTTGCAGCTTGAGCATGTCAGCCCCCCATGCCGGCCAGCGTCCGCTCGGTCCACAGGTCCATGGCCTTGCGCATCAGCTCGTATTGACCGATGCAGTGATTCAGCTCCCTGATTCCCTGATCCCCATCGTTGGCGATGCCGGCAAGATTTGCCGCTGCCTCTGGGTCAAGTTGGGCATACGCGGTTTCAGGCCCAGCGGCTCCACCCTGGGCGGGGCCGCGTGGCGCAGGTCCACCGCAGGCGGGCACTGCAGGGACGATGGGGACGCGCACGCGGACAGTGCCAGCACGCACGCCAGCGACATGGGTTTGATGAGCTGCATTGGCGTTTCCTTGGGTGGTTTCGAGTTTGGCTTTCTGGTCTGCGATCTGCTTGCGCAAGTCGCGCTCTGTGTCGTCGCGCTCGGCGCGCAGCTTGTCCACAGCCTCGTCGGCCTTGCGCTGCTGAGCCTGCAGGGCGGTCTGCTGGGCCTTGGCGGCGCTGCCGCCTTCGTAGAGCACGCCCGCGTAGAACGTGGCCAGGACCAGGGCCAGGAGCAGCACGCCGGTCAGCAGGAATTGCGAGCCGAGCAGGCCGCGCTGGTGGTTGTGTGGTGTCACGTCAGGGCCTCCATGCAGGCGCTGTGCCGCGCGAGCTGCCGGGTCCAGACGCCGCGGCAAACGCGGTTGCCCGGCGTGCTGCAGTCAAAGCGCCAGCGGCGCGGCCGGCCCGCGCTGTCCCATTGGTAGGCGGTCCAGCCTGCGGCCTCCTGCCGCGTGCTGGTCATGTAGCGATAGGCCAGGTAGGCCTGGCAGGCGCCCGCATAGTCGCCGGCCCAGGTGCGCGCCAGCATGCTGGAGCCGCGCCAGGCGCCGCAGCCGTACTGCCCGGCAAAGTCCACGGCCTGGGCGAATTCAGCGGGGTGCATGGGCGTGTCGCCCAGCGAGTCGCGCACGCAGGTGCCGTATTGCGCTTCCAGCAGGTTGGTGGCCAGCTGCCGGGCACGTTCGCGCGTGATGGGCGGATCTTCCATGGTCACGCGCTTGCCGTCCTCGTAGTGCGTGGTGCCGTGGCCGATGGTGGGCACGTCTCCCTGCACCGGCACGATGGGCGCCGAGCTGAAACCCTCGGCCGCAATCCAGGCGGTGACGATGGCCGCACCGATGCCCAGCAGCTTTGCGGGGATGCGCTGGCCGCTCATGCCTGCACCTTGCAGGCTGCGGCCTGGTCCAGCGCTTCGCGCGCCTGCTTGGCGCGGCGGTCATCGCGTTCATTGCTCCAGCGCCACAGCAGGTAGGCGGCCTGCAGCAGGAGGTAGAGGATGGTGAGCGCGGTCACGGTGTGGGTCATGGTCCAGCCATTGGCCAGATTGGTGGCCACCACGGTGACGGGTGGAGCGGCCTTGGCTCCCTCTACCGCAACGGCTTTCACGATGGTTTCGCGGTCCATATCAATCCCACAGTTGAATCATTGGGCGTGCCGGCGCGGGCGCGGCCACCAGTTGGACGGGCTCCCCAGCGCCCAGGCCTGCGGCGCGCTTGGCCAGGCCCGGGTGGGCGTTGAGCGTGGCTTCCACGGCGCCGGCCGTGCGGCCCAGGTGCCGGTGGCACAGGGCGTCCAGCGTGTCGTGCTCATGGGCGCGCACGGTGGTGGTGGGGCTGCTGGTGGTGGCCATGGCTACAGCAGTTCCACGGTGCAGCGGGCACTGCCCACCAGGTCGGCAATGGCCCAGCGCTGGTTTTTGCGGTGGTAATCCACCTTGGCCGCCAGGGCCTCGCGCACGGCTTCCTCGCCGCCGCCACCCACCTTGGTGGCCGCGCTTTCGCGGTAGGCCTCCTGCAGATCCGCCTGCAGGCATTCGTGCACGGCGCGGCGGTAGTGCAGGAGCTTGGCGCTTTCACCGCCCACCTGGGGCGCGAGCACGTCCGCCAGCTGCTCATAGCCCCAGCGGGCGCGCTGCTCGGCCGCCCATTCCTGCAGCTCGGCATTGACGCTGAGCATTGCGGCCTTGAGGGCGAGCAGCAGGCGCGGTGTGGTCACGGTGCCGTCCAGGCGGCAGGCATCGCGCACCTGGGTGGGCACCAGGTCGGGAAACCAGCCGTCATTGCTTACGGTGGGCTCTGCGGTGGATGCGGGCGGGTTGGCGTTGGCAATGAAGGACATGGCGGGCGGGGGCGGATGGTGAAGGTGGGCGGTGGTCCGTGGCGTTGGCCGTGCATGGCATGGCCAGATGGCCGTGGCCACGGAGCCGCCCGGCGCGGGGGGTGCGCTCAGGTGGGAGCGTCGGACTGCTGCAGCTCGGTCAAGCGGCGCTCCAATCGCTCCACGTCTTTTTTCACGCCCACCTTTTCAAACAAGGTGACGGCGCGTGTCAGGTGCTCCAGCGCGATTTGCACGGGCTGCAGCTCCAGCTGTTTAGGGTCCACCTCGGTTGTGGTGGTCTTGCCCATGGCGGCCCAGCCGATGGCCTTGTGCAGCTTGGCGCGCACTTGGTCATGGATGTCCAGGCCAGCGGTGAGCTGGTCCACCTTGGCCAGCGTTACCAGGGCGTCATGGCCGGCCAGCTTGCCGGCAATGGCGGCCTCGGCGGTTTCCTCCATGACCACCGAGGCCAGGTCGCGGCTGTACCTGTCGGACATCTGCAGGCCGTGGCGTAGCGCGTAGTCGGCCAGCTCCAGGACGCGGGGCCAGTTGCCCACGTCGATCTGCCACACGAGCACCTCCACCAGCACCGGGTCCTGGGCGCCGGCATCGGCCTGCAGCACGCCGTCGATGTAGGCATCGAAGTCGGGCAGCAGCTTGACCTTGGCCGCGATCTTGTTGTCCACGGCCTTGATGTTTTTCAGCGTGGCCTTGTGGGCGTACAGCGTGGCCAGCATGAGCTGGTGTTCGCTGCCTTGCATGGGGCCGTGCGGGTCGGCCGCTGCTGCCAGGGCGGCCTGCTGCTCGGCCAGCACGCGGGCTAGGTGGCGTTGGGCGGGAGTCTGCGGCATTGGTTGCTCTCTTGGATGGCGGAATTGCGGGGCCACGTCTTGGCGAAAGTCGTGGCCCCAAAGGCCCGGAGACGGTGCGATCAATCTCTGGGGGTGGCCTCGATGCTTTGGGCTATTCCAGAATCTCGATGTTTTCCACGAGGGCACACAGGCCGTAGTCCTCGATCACGTAGTCATCGTTCGAGCTTTCATAGAACTCGATGCGGTTGCGTTCGGGGACTTCCTTGATGGCGCGGCGGCGTGCGCCGTTCTGGTAGTAGATGGAAAGGTTGTCCAGGCGGGTGACGAGCACGCTGTCGGCCGGGAAGTAGGGCACGGTCAGGCCTGGCAGGTTTCCCAGACGCTTCTGGCTGCGCACGATGTCTGCCGCCAGTCGTTCGGTGGGCGCGTCGTAATCCGACACCAGGGGGAACAGCTTGTCATGCATCAGCTTGCGGCCGGTGATGGCAACAAGCCCGGGATCTTCCTGATGCCAGGTGTCCAGCAGCGTGTTGGTCACGTCGAAGACCAGGGCATCAAGGTTCTTGTAGTCGCCGCCAGACCCCACAGAAACCTTGCCAGCTTGCTTGCCTTCGCTCATGACACGGGCGGCCGCCTTCTGGCGGATGTTTTCCAGCCAACCGATGTTGACGTCCTGCAGCAGCGGGTTCTGCACGCGATTGGTGTTGTCCGCTGCGGTCCTGCCATTCCACCCGATCATGATGCGATCGAGCGCGCAACGCTTGGCCACCACTCCGCTGATACGGGTCTGAAAGTCTTTGAACTTCGCCCAGGAGTCGATCTTCGCGTAGGTCAGGTGCGTGTCGTAGTCGGTATGGCGGCAAAAATACTTGCCGCTGTCCATCGTGGTGGGGTCGCTGGTCTTGCGCACGCCGTTGCCGCTGGTGTCAGTGCGACTGGCGATGGTGCCACCCACCCCCAGGCCGACCTTTTCACCAGACTGCTCGGCAACGCCGTTGATGTTGATCAGGCCGAGAAATTCACTCGACTCCTGAATCTTGGTTTCCAGGCGCTGCTGGACCGTGGGGTCAACGTTGAATTTCAGGGATGCATCGGACACGCCCGACATTTGAGCCTGGCGGGCCATGTAGTCGTTGTAGAGCTTGCGCGTGGTGTTGAGCATGGTCTTTTCCTATGGGGTCTGCGGTATGAGGGGGCCAGGGTGGCCGGTATCAGTAGTCGGCCTGTTCCACGCCGCTGCCGCCATTGGCGGGCGGGCGTTGGTGGCCGGGCTGCTCTTCCTGGCTGAGCTTTTTCACCAGGTCGGTGTGCTGGGTTTGGAGCTGGGCGAATTGGCTGGCCACCGCATCCTGCTTTTTCGCCATGGTTTCGAGCACTTGGCCGATTCCGGTGAAGGCTTCCAGCACCTTGTCCTTGTCCATGCTGTGCGACTGCACGGGCTCGGGCTTTTTTTCGGGCTGCGGCATGAGGCGCTCCAGCACCTTGGTGAATGCGCTCACCACGGCTTGCACTGCGCCGGATTCGCCACCAGTGACTGCCGGTGTCTCTTCAAACACCAGCTCCGCCGGTTCAGCCACCGAGAACATCAGCGCCTGGTCCACCTTGCGGCCGACAAACGGGCTTTTCGCCAGGTCGCCAGCCGAGAACTTCAGCACCTCGGTACTGAGCGAGGCGGGGCTATCGGTAACGGCCAGGCCGAAGAAGTAGGCGCCGCCCGTCTTGGGAAAGCTGGGATGAATTTCGATGGAGCTGAAAATCTTCTGCCCCTTCTTGTTCATCTCGATGAGGCCCTGCAGCGGCTCGATCTGCGCGAACAGCTGCAGCTTCTTGTCCTCGTTTTCTTCGGCTTTGAGTGCCAGCACGTCTCCCAGGGCGTCGAATGGACCACCGGGCACGGTGCCCCGGTAGTGCTCCAGCCAGACCCGCGCACCATAGGTTTTTTCGCGGTCATAGCTGGCGGCCATTTGCTGGATTTCGGCGCGCGTGATTTCGCGGCCATCGGTGGTGGCGCCTTCGGTGGCCACGCGGAACCATTTGGACTTGGTGGGCATGTGCTGCAGTTCGGTGGATGGTGTGGATCGGCCCCTTTTGGGGATGCCTCTATGCTCCCGCCGCACCGCGTAGGCGTCCAACTGAATGGCCGGTGCGAGGCGATCACAGCGGGCAAAGGTGATGCGCGCGCGCGAGGGCATGCAGACACTCGATGGCATGACTTCTGCCGTGCGCCGAAAGAGGCCTGCCAACCCCTTCCCCATCCAACCCGACGCCACGCCGGCCGACGATGTGCAGCTACTGCATGACCTCACTGCAGAGGGTGAGGCGGGCCTGCGGCGCCAAGCCCGCGCGCTGTACTGGATGCATTGGCGCATCACGCACATCGCCGAGCACCTGGGCATCCCGCGCACCACGCTGCACGACTGGAAAAAGGCCGATGGCTGGGACGCGGCCAAGCCCGTGGAGCGCGTCGAGGGATCGCTGGAAATGCGCCTGTGCACGCTCATCCACAAGGAGGGCAAAGGCAACGGCGATTACAAGGAAATGGACGCGCTAGGGCGCGCCATGGAGCGATTGGCGCGCGTGCAAAAGTACGAGCGCACGGGCCGCGAAACGGATCTGAATCCCACCATCGAACGGCGCAATGCCGGGCCAAAGAAGCAGCCCGAGCGCAATCACTTCACGTCCGAGGATGTGGACAAGATCACACGGGCATTTCTGGATTCGCTTTTCAACTACCAAAACACATGGTGGGAGCAAATCCAGCAGCGCACGCGCGCCATTCTCAAATCGCGCCAGATCGGCGCAACGTGGTACTTCGCCCGCGAGGCCCTGATTGATGCCCTGCAGACGGGCCGCAATCAGATTTTTCTTTCGGCCAGCCGTGCGCAGGCCCATGTTTTCCGGCAGTACATCATCGCGTTTGCAAAGGAGCATTGCGATATCGATTTGAAGGGCGATCCCATCGTCCTGAGCAATGGCGCCACGCTGTATTTCCTGGGCACGAGCGCCCGCACCGCGCAGTCGTACCACGGTAATCTCTATTTCGATGAATTCTTCTGGGTCAACAACTTCACGGAGCTGTGGAAAGTGGCCAGCGGCATGGCCATTCACAAGCATTGGCGCAAGACGCTGTTTTCCACGCCCAGCAGCCTGCAGCACCAGGCCTATGCCCTGTGGAGTGCGGAGCGCATCAACAAGAAGCGCGCCAAGAAGGACCGCATAGAGCTGGACCTGAGCCATTCGCACCTGGCTGGTGGCTTCGTCGGCGAGGACAAGATATGGCGGCAGATTGTCACGGTGCTTGATGCGCAGCGCGGCGGCTGCAATCTGTTCGACCTTGACGAGCTGCGCTTCGAGTATTCGGACGAGGAATGGGACAACCTGCTCATGTGCGGGTTTGTCGATGACACCTTCGCCGTATTCCCTCTGTCCACGCTGATGCGCTGCCATGCGGACAGCTGGGACGCATGGAGCGATTTCAAACCTTTCACGCTGCGGCCGTATGGCAGCAAACCCGTCTGGATTGGCTATGACCCCAGCCACACGGGCGACTCTGCCGGCCTGGTGGTACTGGCACCTCCTGACAAGCCGGGCGGCAAGTTCCGCGTGCTGGAGCGCATGCAATTCAAGGGATCGGACTTTGAGGGGCAGGCCGAAGTCATCCGCCAGATGACAGAGAAATACAACGTGGCGCACATCTGCATTGATTCCACAGGACTGGGCCAGGGCGTCCTGCAGATCGTGAAGAAGTTCTTCCCGTCCGTGAAGTCATTGCAGTACAGCGTGGAGGTCAAAACGCGCCTGGTGATGAAGGCGCAAAGCCTTATGCGCGCCGGCCGCTTTGAGTTCGATTCTGGCGACGTGGACCTGCAGCGCAGTTTCCTGGCCATCAAGCGCGAAATGACGGGCTCAGGCAAGAGCGTGACCTATGCGGCTGGTCGGGGCGGCGAAACAGGGCATGCAGACCTGGCCTGGGCTTGCATGAATGCGATGGACAACGAGCCGCTGGAGGCCGTCGCCGTGGGCGGCGTTCCCAGTCGCACGACTTTGGAGATTTTTGGATGACAGAACCCACAACCCCAGCGGGCACCATGACGGCGCCAGCCACTGCCGAGGCTTTCTCTTTCGGCGATCCCGAGGCCGTGCTGGACCGGCGAGAAATCTTGGATTACGTGGAATGCTGGCTCAATGGGGATTGGTATGAAACCCCCATCAGCTTCGATGGTCTGGCGCGCACCCTGCGCGCTGCCACCCACCACGAAAGCGCCATCCAGTTCAAGGCCCAGGTGCTCGCCAGCACGCTGCGCCCGCATCCCCTGCTGAGCCGCGCCACGGTGCATTGGGCTGCTCTGGACTTCCTTGTTTTTGGCAATGGCTACTTGGAGCGCCCGCGCAATCGCCTTGGTGGCTCATTGCCCCTGCGCCACGTACTGGCCAAGTACACGCGGCGGCACCGTGGTCTGAAACTTTTCGGCTTCCGTCGCACCTGGCAGGAAGAGCACACGTTTCCCGAAGGCAGCATTTGCCACATCTTCCAGCCCGATGTGCACCAGGAAATCTATGGACTGCCGCAGTACCTGGCCGCCCTGCAATCTGCCTGGCTCAATGAGTCGGCCACGCTGTTTCGGCGCCGGTATTACAACAATGGGAGCCATGCCGGATACATCCTCTATCTGAGCGATCCCGAAGTGGCAAAAGACGATGTGGATGCGCTGCGCCAGGCCTTGAAATCTTCCAAGGGCATGGGCAATTTCCGCAATCTGTTTTTCCATTCGCCTGGCGGCAAAGAAAAAGCCATCCAGCTGCTGCCCATCGGCGAGGCGGCGGCCAAGGATGAATTTTTCAACATCAAGAACGTGAGCCGTGATGACCAATTGGCCGCCCATCGCGTGCCTCCGCAGCTTATGGGCGTGGTGCCGGCCAATGCTGGCGGCTTCGGCGATGTGGTCAACGCTGCACGGGTGTTCGCGCGCAACGAAATCCATCCCCTGCAGACGCACTTCGCGCAGGCCATCAATGAATGGATGGGGGATGTTGTCTGCAGCTTTGACCCCTACCTACTGCCCAGCGTTGAGCCGGCCCAGCAAGGTCTGGTGTAGACGGGAAACGATGGAACAAAGGGGCCTGCATGCAGGCCCCTTTTTCTTGGGCGCCGTCAGCTGGTGGTGCGGTCCAGCGTCTTGAGAGCGGGTTGCAGCAGCTGCCGTACATGGCAGGCGGGGATGGGGTTTGCCTGCGCCGCCTGCAGCAATGCATCCAGGGCAATCAGGCTCGCGTAGATGTCCCGCGCTGCCGCATGCATCGGGTCGTCGGTCTCATTGCTATCGCTCACTCGTGGCCCCTTGTGTCTCTTGATTCTGCGGAAATATACAGTGTTCTACTGTTTAAATATACAGTACTTTTGAATCTGTAACTTTTCGCTTGTGCACCTGCAGGCCTCCAGCGCGCTAGACCCATGCGCCCTGCTCCACCCCTTGCCGCTACCCCGACGCGCTGCCCAGAGGCCCGCCACGTCCCTGCATGCCCCCGTCGCAGGGCACCCCTTTCCCGCCATCCAGCCGAAAAGGCCTATCTTGACCGCCAGCGCGCGCCGAGACCCCCGCCTCGCCCCCGCCCTAAATAGGTGGCTTACGACGGCCCTGCCGGCCAGGGCCAGCGCCAAGCGCAGTGCGGCCTGCGCGGCGATGAGGCCTGTATTTCACATGACGGGATTTGACGTAGATATGCGCGTTTTGACGGTGTTGGACAGGCAGCTGCGGGACGCCGGGGGCGCCAGGGCCAGGAAAAGCGCGCGAACGCGGTCCAGAAGTGACTAGGCCCGCGAGGACTCATTCTGTCCGCGCGGGCCTTGGTGATAAGAAAGTGTCGGGAATAAGTGTTGTAAGTTCGCGACTGAATATTTAACTGTTTTGTAGAATCCTCTATCGATCCATTTTTTCAAATTTATAGCTTCTTGGTTATTTGGTTAACTGAATGGTGCTTTAGCGAACACCATATGTCGGCTTTCTGCTTAAATCTGATAATTTAATTTTATCTGACAAACGAGGTGCGAGAGATTTAACAATTGCAACAACTGCTTCGTAATAATAGGTTGGGGAATATGGGCTTATTATAATGCTATCTATTTTTTCTTCGCAGTTCCACGGAATATTTATAACACTAGGCCGTGTTATTTCACGTTTCTTGTAATATTTAAATGGAATTTGAACTAATCTTATTTCTTTTTCATATTCAAAGCTGACCCTTTTGTGCATACATGGGTTGAATATATTGCCACCCTCAAATACTTCACTGTGATAGTCAATATACTTTACTGCGCCTATGTAGGTGTCTGGGCATTCTTCAAGTGAGCTTGCTAAGCTTTTATATGACGTTTGGATTGCCAGACCACCGATTCCACTGTAATGCCTCCACATTGCATCTGATTCATGGTCATTCCCATGCCAGCAGGAGATATAAGTAATTCCTTTTATTTCCTGATATGCGTCGGATAAAGTTGAATATAGTTTATGTTCGCCATTTTCAGTGCTAGCTAATTCCATCAGCTCGGCAGCCTTATACGTCAGACTGCCTTCGTGCTGATCCTGGAATAGATCTGCGCGAATTAGAGTTATTTTTGATTCGGATAGTAGCCAAGTAAATTTGGCCAAATCCATGTACCTCCAAACTTTCTGGTTCGGGTTTGAGGGCTGGGGGAAACTGGGGTGATTTAGCCTATTTTCTAACGTATTGGTATCTTCGGTCAAAATGATCTCCAGTGTTGGAATGTTATGCTTATTTGAAAAATTTTCTTGGAATTTTCAATAGATTTAGACTGCTTGTTTTTGGTGTTGATTTTATTGGTGGAATACCTGAATCACCCTTGCGTGTGCTGAGTTAAGTATATTTTTCTCACGAAGCACTTATAAATACAAATATCTCACTGGTGGAAATTTTTTCCATCGTACAACGAGTTACTAAAGTGTGAAAGCTTACCCAAGTTCAAGCGCCACTTGTCTGAGCGGGCAGTTGCGATGTAGGCGTAAGTTTTGGCGTAAATTTCAAGAAAGGCGAACAAATTTTCCTAAGCAAATGATCCCATGCATCATTGGCGTGTGCACCGAAAGGTCGGGAGCCGGGGAGGGCTGTCTGTTTTGCGAGAGGTCGCTCGTTGGCCTGGGAGTCAACGGGTTGCAGCGGCGCGAAGGCGCTAGACAAGACCTGCCTGGACGACAGGGAACAACCACGTAAGCACAGGCGTGCGGGGCCAATGCCTTACCCCGCCACTTCCCACTCCTGCGGAAACTCCAAACCCTCATCCTTGGCAATCTTCCTGAGGATATGCAGGCAGGCGCTTTGCAGGTCCTGCACCACGGCCTGCCGGGCGGCGGGGCCGTCCCTTTGCTCCAGCGCATGGATCAGCCGGATGTGCGGATGTTCGGCCGCGCGGGCGTAGGTGCCCCGGTACAGGTAGCGCACGGACGGGCCGCACTTGAGCCATAGCAGGCCGATGAGGCTGGCCAGCACGGGCTGCTGCGCGGCTTCGATGATGGAGAAGTGGAAGCGCTCGTTGGCGATCAGCGTGGCGTCGTCGTCCACGGCGATGGATTTTTCCAGGTCCTGGTGCAGCCGGGTGAGGGTGTCGATGAAGCCCTGGCCCGGATGGCGGCTGGCGGCGGCTGCGGCGGCGCGGCCTTCCAGTTCGATGCGCAGGGCGATGATTTCCACGTACTGCTCCACGCTGAGCACGGGCACGGTGGCCACGCCGCGGTCGTCCAGGTCCAGGGCGCCTTCGGAGGCCAGGCGCTGTATGGCATCGCGCACGGGCGTGGGGCTGATGCCGAACTCTTCGGCCAGGCTGCGGTAGACGAGGCGCTGCGCGGGTTGCAGCTGGCCTCTCACGATGGCGTCACGGATCTGCAGGTAGGTTTTTTCGGCAAGGGTCTGATTGGTTCGGATCTGTGAAAAAACGCTGGACATCGGGCCTCCGCAACTGCTTGGGCGCAATGGTACCTCCCGAGGAAGGACGGTTTGCCCATGGCCACGGAGTGCGGCTGTGCCAAGGGCTAACCCTGTAATTGGTGTTTGATGCATCAAGTACCATGCATCATATCTAAGGGGGGTGCATGCGGACATACACGTTGGAAAAAGCAGAACCAAGGATTCGTGAGCTGGCCGACGGCCTGGAGTTTCCCGAAGGCCCGGTGGCCATGCCCGATGGATCGGTCGTGCTGGTGGAGATCGCCAACGGCTGGCTGACCCGGGTGACGGCCGATGGCACAAGGCGGCAGCTCGTCCACCTGGGTGCAGGCCCGAACGGCGCCGCCATAGGCCCCGGCGGCAAGCTGTTCATCTGCAACAACGGTGGCTTCCAGTGGCACCGCAGTGCGGAGCATGGGCTGCGGCCCATAGGCCAGGCCAACGACTATTCAGGCGGGCGCATAGAGGCCGTGGACCTGGCCTCGGGCCAGGTCGAATGCCTGTACACGCAAAGCGGCAGCGGACCCTTGAAGGGGCCCAACGACCTGGTCTTCGACCGGCATGGCGGGTTCTGGTTCACCGACCACGGCAAGGTGCGGCCGCGTGAGGTGGACCGGGGCGGCGTCTGCTACGCGCTGGCCGATGGCAGCGCCATCCGCGAGGCCGTCTTCCCGCTGTGGTCGCCCAACGGAATCGGTCTTTCTCCCGATGAGAAGACGCTCTATGTGGCGGAGACCTTCACGGGGCGGCTGTGGGCCTTCGACATCGGCGAGCCCGGGCACATCCTGGCCCGGCCCTGGCCCGATTCGCCCAATGGCGGACGGCTGGTCTGCCGCCTGCCGGGCATGCAGAACATCGACTCCCTGGCCGTGGATGCCGAAGGGAACATCTGCCTTGCCACGCTGGGCGAGGGCGGCATCACCGTGGTCTCGCCAGCCGGGCAGGTGCTGCACCGGGTCGAGTTGCCCGACCCCATGACCACCAACATCTGCTTTGGTGGCAAGGACCTGAAGACGGCTTTTGTCACCCTGTCTTCCACGGGGCGGCTGGTGGCGCTGGACTGGCCGTGTCCTGGATTGCCTTTGAATTTCCTGAATAGATAAGTTCCCCCTGGCTTCCCTTTCCGTATCGCTGGCGATTGTCATGGCGAGGGAGCCGCTACGCCTTTTTTTGTTGAACGGAAACCGCAACCCATGTCGAAACCCCTGAGCAACCCTGGATTGAACAAGCAGGACACCGTAGGCCACCTGGTGGCCCGGGTCCTGAAGCGGCACGGCATCACGCAGTTCTTCGGGCAGAGCCTGCCCAGCATGTTCGTGCTGGCCGCCGAGGAATTGGGCCTGCGCCAGATCGCCTACCGCACCGAGAACGCGGGCGGCTACATGGCCGATGCCCATGCCCGCATGAGCGGCAGGCCGGCCGTGATCACCGCGCAGAACGGGCCGGCCGCAGCGTTGCTGGTGGCGCCGCTGGCCGAGGCGCTGAAGGTCTCCATCCCCATCATCGCGCTCGTGCAGGACGTGGCGCGCGACCAGACCGACAGGAACGCCTTCCAGGATCTGGACCACATGGGCCTGTTCAAGCCCGTGACCAAGTGGGTGCGCCGCGTGGACCAGGCATCGCGCGTGGAAGACTATGTGGAGCAGGCCATCATCGCCGCCTGCAGCGGCCGGCCTGGCCCCGTGGCGCTGATGCTGCCGGCCGACCTGCTCACCGAGCCTGCCCAGCCCTCCAGCGTGCCCCGGCCCGCTGCACTGGCCCGCTTTCCGCTGGACCGCGCCGTGCCCGAACGGCAATTGCTGGAACAGGCCGTGGGCGCGCTGCTCCAGGCCCGCGCGCCGGTCATCGTTGCCGGTGGCGGCGTGCACATCTCGGGTGCCAGCGAGGCACTGAGCGCCTTTTCCGAAGCGCTGAGCCTGCCCGTGGCCACCACCAACATGGGCAAGGGTGCCGTGGCCGAAACGCATGAGCTGTCGCTGGGCGTGGTCGCCAACTGCCTGGGCCCCAACGGCTCGGGCCGCTACCTGAAGGATTTCGTGGCCGGGGCCGACGTGGTGCTCCTGATCGGCAACCGCACCAACCAGAACGGCACGGACAGCTGGACGCTGTACCCGCGCGATGCGCAATTCATCCACCTCGATATCGACGGCCAGGAGATAGGGCGCAACTACGACGCCATGCGCCTGGTGGGCGATGCGCGGCTGGCGCTGCAGGCCATGCTGGACATCGCCGGGCCGATGGATCTGTCGGCCCGTACCGGCCAGCGCGCTGCCTTGGCCGCACGCATTGCCAAGGGCAGGGAAAGGCATCGGCAGGAATCAGCCGAAGTGCGCCTGTCCAACGCCGCTCCCATACGGCCAGAACGCATCATGCATGAGCTCGATGCCCTGCTGACCGCCGAGGACACCGTGGTGGCCGATGCCAGCTACTCCACGCTGTGGGTCACCAACTACCTGACCGCGCGCCGGACCGGCCAGCGCTTCCTCACTCCGCGCGGCCTGGCGGGCCTGGGCTGGGGCATGCCCATGGCCATGGGCGCGCGCCTGGCGCAGGACGGCGGCCAGGTGTTCTGCCTGGTGGGCGACGGCGGCTTCGGCCATGTGTGGTCGGAGATGGAGACCTGCAGGCGCATGGGCATCAAGGTCATCACCGTCCTCATCAACAACGGCATCCTGGGCTACCAGAAGCATGCCGAGCACGTGAAGTTCGGCGAGCACACCTCGGCCGTGAACTTCAGCGGCGTGGACCATGCGGCCATCGCACGGGCCTGCGGCATCCACGGCGTGCGCGTGGAATCGGCCGATGCCATCGCTCCCGCGCTGCGCGCCGCCATGGCCGCCGAGCGCTCCACGCTGATCGAGGTCATGTGCACCGAAGACGCCTTTCCCCCCATCACCTTCTACACGCCGGAGAGCCACTGATGAGCGCGCCTGAGAACTTCCCCATCCGCACGGCCCTGGTGACCGGCGCCGCACGCGGCATTGGCCTGGCCACCGCCATCGAACTGCTGCGCGACGGCCGCCGCGTGGTGCTGGCTGACCTGGCCGCGCCCGACCTGGATCTGGTTCCGCAGGAACTGCGTGCCCGGGCAAGCGCCGTGGTGCTCGATGTCTGCGACGAGGCAGCCCGCCAGCGCGTGGTCGCGGACATGGTGCAGCGCCACGGCGGCGTGGACATCCTGGTCAACAACGCCGGCATCAGCCTCAAGAACGCCAGCGGACAGTCCAACGGCATCCTCGAAGTGGGGCTGGGCGAGGTGCAACAGATCCTGGACGTCAACCTGCTGTCCATGCTGCGCCTGTGCCAGCTGGCGCTGCCGGGCATGAAGCAGCGGGGCTGGGGGCGCATCGTCAACGTGTCCTCGCTGGCCGGGCGCGGCAAGTCCATCGTGGCCGGCCCCGCCTACATGCTGAGCAAGTCCGCCGTGCTGGGCCTGAGCCGCTCCATCGCCTCGGAGATGGGCCAGTACGGCATCACCACCAACTGCGTGGCGCCGGGCCGCATCCTGACGCCGATGGCGCAGCAGGCCGGCGACGAGGTCAACCGCCGCTATGCCGAGCAGATCCCTGTGCGGCGCCTGGGCGAGGCGGCCGAGGTCGGTGCCGCCATCCGCTACCTGTGCAGCGAGTCCGCAGGCTTCACCAATGGCGCGGTGATCGACGTCAACGGCGGCTTCTTCATGAATTGAGGAAGGACGACCCCCTGAGCGGCTGCGCCGCTTCCCCCTCTCGCTTCGCGGGGGGACGGCACCCTCGGTGCGGGGCGGCCCTTCCTCGGTGCCCCCACTTCCAGGGCGTGCCTGTTTCCCGGTCAGTGGGTAGTGCGCAGCACCGTGAAAGCACGACTTCCAAAGACGACAGAACCCAAGATCGCAACGAGAGACAACCATGCATGCATATCCATCCCCCGCATCTCGCAGATGCCTGCTTTCGGCCTTCTGCGCGGCAGCGCTGGCGGCCGCAGCCGGCGCCCCGGCGCTGGCCCAGGGCACGGACGCGTTTCCCGAGCGGGAACTGACCCTGATCATCAACTACGGCGCAGGCGGCAATACCGACGTGGCCTCGCGCGCCATCGGCAATGCCATGGAGGGCCTGCTCAAAAAGCCCGTGGTGCCCAACAACCGCGCGGGGGCGCAGGGCACGCTGGGCGTCTCGTCTCTGGCCCGGCAAAAGCCCGACGGCTATACGCTGGGCGTGGTGACGTTTTCGACCATCGCCATCACGCCCCACCTCATGAAGGTGGACTACAAGGTCGATGACTTCGACTTCATCGCAGGCGTGGCCCGCTACCGCTATGGCGTGGCCGTGCGCGCGGACTCGCCCTATAAAACCATGGCCGACCTGGTGGCCGCGTCCCGCCAGGGCAAGGGCATCTTCTTCGGCGCGCCGTCCGCGCCCAACAACCTGGCCATGTACGAGCTGGGGCGCAAGACGGGCGGCAGGTTCGAGGAGATCAACTACAAGTCCGGCGCAGAGACCGTGGCCGGCCTGATCGGCGGGCAGGTGGACGTCATCGTGCAGAACCCCTCGGACATCGTCCAGCACGTCAAGGCCGGAAAAATGCGCCTGCTGGCCAGCGCCAGCCCCATGCGCTGGAAGGAGTTGCCCGAGGTGCCCACGCTCAGGGAGCAGGGCTACGACGTGGAGATCGACTCCTGGATCGGCCTGGCCTACCCCAAGGGCGTACCCCCGGCCCTGCGCGACAGGCTGGAACGCGTCGCCATGGCAGCCGCCGAGGGGTCCCAGGTGGCGCGCATCTTCGAGTCAGCCGGCGTGGACCCGGCGCCGCTCACCGGCGCCGAATACCGCAGGAAGCTGGTCCAGGGCCATGAGTCCATGGGCGCGGCCATCAAGGCGGCGAATCTGCCGCGCATGAACTGAGGGCGGTCCGGCTGCCTGCCGGCCTTGAGGCACGGGTACTGCTGCAGCATGTGCCCAGAGACCATGAAAGGCCGCTCGTCGGCGGGGGAGCGCTCGCGCCCGCTCCCTGCGTTCGCTGTATCGGTCCACCAGGTAGCCTGTGCAGTCCAGCCGGTGCAGTCTCGTGCTTCAGCAGGGTGAACTTGACCAGTTCCCCCAATCACGTCCACCGCGCCCAGGGGGCGAGTGCCTGCGCATCAGCGCGGCGCCAGGAACTGCTCCATGCGCTGCAGCTCCTCATCCAGCGCGCTGCGAAAGGCGGCATCGCCGGGCGCCGCGCCGGCCACATAGCCGAATGACGGCTCCAGCCGGCCGTCGCGCGCCTGCAGGTTGGCCCAGCCGATCACATGGCCGCGCCAGAGCATGGGCAGGGCGTAGTAGCCCAGCTGGCGCCGGGCCGGTGGCGTATAGGCCTCGAACTTGTAGGTCCAGCCCCAGAGCAGCGTGAAGCGTCGCCGGTCCCAGACCACGGGATCGAAGGGCGCGAGCAGGCGCAGCCGCTCGTCGAAGGCATGGCGGCGCGAGCGTGGGTTCTCGTCGGCGGGCCAGTACCAGGTGGTTCCGTCGATGCGGCAGGTGGCCAGCTGCTCGCGCGCCAGCCGCAGCGCCGCCTGGGTCTGCTGCGCCAGATGGGGTGCGCCATAGCCCAGCAGGCGCACCAGGTAGGTGAGGCTGGAGGCTGGCAGCGGTGCGTACTTGCGCACCACCAGGTCGATCAGCGCGGCGGCGCGCCGGGCGCTGGCGGCGGGGCTGTCGTCGGCAGGCGGGTGGGCGATGGCCTCGTAGACGCGCGTGCCGCTGTCACGGCGCTTGACGCGCAGCAGGCCGCGGTAGTGCATGCCGTCGAGCAACTGCGTGCTGGCGCTGCCCGAGCCGCCCCAGTAGTTCTTCACGCTTCCGTGCGAGAAATGCTGCTCCACCTCGCGCGGATGCACGGCGCCGCGTTCGCGCACGAACGCCAGCACCTCGGCAGCCTTGCGCTGCGTCTCGGCATCCCAGGCCTTGCGGGCCTGGCGCGGGTGCATCAGCGCCAGGTGCTCGCTGGGCAGAAAGCCGTAGTTGACCAGGCAGTCCTCGTCGATCGCCAGGCGCGCGTAGCGGCGCTCCAGGTCGCCGGCGCGGTAGTCCTTGACGCGGTGGCGCAGCGTCAGGTCCTGCGCCCGGGCCGGCGCGCGGATCGGGTCTGCCTGCACAAAGCCCAGGCGCTGTATGGCCGCAGGCAGGGTGGTCGGTGTGAACAGGGTACGCGCCACGGCATGGCGGCGCAGGTCGTCAAGGCTCGGTTCGGTGGGCATGGCTTGATTGGAGCACGGCAGGGCCGCCGGGCGGGCCGGTCTCCGTGCCCCGCCGTACTTCCTGATCCTGCCGTGCCGCTCAGGCCTTCCTGGCACGCCTGCGCCGCCACAGCGCGCGCAGCACCCAGCCCAGCGGCAGCACCACCAGCACCAGCCAGGGCAGCACGGCCGCCACGAAGGTGATCAGGGCGGCCATGCTCTCGCCCAGCACATGGCTGGCATCGCGCAGCGCGCGGCCTATGGGGCTGTAGCTGGTGCCGCCCTGCACCAGGGCGCGGGTGGGCGTGAACTGGATCTGTATGTGCTGCTTGCTGGTCTGCTGCTCCAGCACCTTGCGCTGGGCGGCCATGGCGTCCAGCTCGGCCTGCGTGTCCGACAGCGTGCGCTGTATCTCCAGCAGGTCGGACATGGTGCGCTTGGTCGTGGTGTCGCGCAGCATCAGGCGCAGGCTGTCGCGGAACTCGGTGCGGTTCCTGATGCGCGCCTCCACGTCGATCACCTCGGCCGTCTTGTCCTCGCTGATGGTGTTCTGCGACACGATGGTGGCCACGCCGGCCAGCGTGCCCAGCAGCCGCTGCACATCGGCCGGCGCCACGCGCATCTCCAGCATGGCGTTGCCGGGCTGCTGGGGCGTCTCGCGCAGCAGCGATGCCGACAGCAGCTCGCAGCGCAGCGTGGCACACAGGTCGCGCACCTGGCCCCAGGCATCGGCCAGCTGCGCCTGCGGCACTTCCACGTTCAGCTCCTGGCGCACGGCCAGGAAACGCTGGGCCATCTCGTCCTGCGCCGATGTCTCTGGGGCGGCTGCTGCCGCATCCTCGGCCTGCACGGTGGCGGCGCGGCCTTGCTTCATGCCGGCGCCGCCCGCCATGGGCGCGGGGGCGGGCGCAGATTCCATGGCTGCTGTGTCATGCCGCTGGTTGCAGCCCGCAAGGGCCAGCGTGGCAGCCATTGCCAGCGCGGCCGGCAAGGCCATGCGGGAAGACGGAGTGGAAGGCCGGGGATGCGTCATGAATTTCCTCTTGAAAACAGGCAAGAACAGGCCGCTGTCAGGACTCAAAGCTCAAGGCTCAGGGCTTGCCGCCGGGGCCGAACATGGAGTCCACCTCGGACTGCAGCTCGAAGATGTCGGACACCGTGTAGAGCCAGTCACCCTTTTGCAGATGGCCGGGGTCCGGCGGCGTCTCCACGCAGGCCTTGACCAGGGTGAACTGGCCTGCCGGGTCGGGCAGGAACTTCAGGCCCGATATGGAAAACCGCGCCACCCGTCCCACGCCATCGTTGTAGCGCCGGCCCCGGGCGCGCACGTCGGCCAGCTCCGCCATCTGCGGCACATGGTCGAACACCGCGTCGTAGAACTCGACGATGGGGCTCTGGTTGGTCCGGGCGCAGCCGTGCACGTACAGGGCGTAAAAGCGCCCGTCCAGCTCCATGGCCACCACGTCGGCCGCGCGGTAGAAGGTCAGGCTGTCGGGCAGGCCCGGCGAGCGTTTGGGCGGCGTGGGCGGCGTGTCCAGGAAGTCCTGGCGGATCTGCGCCGACTTGCGAAAGAAGTCATCGCTGAGCGCCACCTCGGCATTGAGCACATCGATGGCCGTGCGCGCGGCCGTGTTCAGGCCCGCGTCGGCCAGGCCGTTCCGGTGCAGCACGATGGCCAGGGCCAGCGCCGTCTTGTGCCGGTACAGCGCCGTTGCCTTGGCGTCACCGGCCTGCAGCACGCAGCTCCAGCGCCGCAGCAGGGGCGGCAGGGCATGGCCGCCGTAGTTGGCCGCGATAGCGGCATCGTGCCGGCCCAGTGCAAACGTGCGCGCCATCACGCGCGCCACGTCTTCCTCCAGGGTCTGCACAAGGGTGTCGGCGGCCAGCTTGGACAGCGCCTGGGTATGGGTCATGGCCATGGCGTCACTGGCTCCAGTTCGATGGCAGGTTCCTGAAATCCGGCCGGCAGGCCATAGCCGCCGGTGCTGCGTTGTTCGTTGCGGTGCTCGACGCAGTGCTCGATGCTCAGGTCATAGGCTTGCATAGTGTCTGTCGCAGGCGCTTTCGCGCCGGGGCCGTTGGAACGCCGGCCAGTGTGCCCCAAGCCGGGCCGCAGGCGGGGTGTGGGCGCCATCGGGTCTGTATCGATCCGCTACCGGCGCGGGCTGTCGTGCTGACGTCTTGCCGTCACATGAAGCGGCAAGACTCGTCATTTGCTTTTCATGCGGTTCATGCGGTTCATGTCAAAGGGGGCGCCGCCAGCCCCGGGGAGATGCACGATGTTCTGGGACAAGAAGCTCAGGCGCTGGGCCGAGGCTGTGCGTGCGCGGGCCGATCTGCCGGCGCGGCTGGTGCTGTGGAATGGCGAGCAGTTCGACTTCGGCCGCTTCGAGCAGCCGCGCGTCACGCTCACCGTGCGCAGCGCCTCGGCCCTGCCGCTGCTGCTGGACCCCAGCCTGGACCACCTGGGCCAGGCCTATGTGAAGGGCCAGATCGACATCGACGGCCGGCTGCCCGACATCATCGACTTCGGCTATGCGCTGGCTCGCCGCATGTCCAAGACCCAGGGCACGGGCAAGGGGCCGGGGCGGCTGGCGCTTGCGGCGCGCGCGGCCAGGCGCTTCAGGCACAGCCGCAGCACGGACCGCGAATCCATCCAGTACCACTACGACGTGTCCGATGACTTCTACCGGCTCTGGCTGGACGAGGGCATGGTCTATTCATGCGCCTACTTCGAGAACGGCGACGAGGACCTGGCCACCGCCCAGCGCAAGAAGCTGGACCACATCCTCACCAAGATCCGCCTGCAGCCCGGCCAGCGCCTGCTGGACATCGGCTGCGGCTGGGGTGCCCTGGTGCTGCGCGCGGCCCAGCACTTTGGCGCGCACTGCGTGGGCGTGACCCTGTCGCGCAATCAGTTCGAAGCGGCCACCGAGCGCGTGCGCGCCGCAGGCCTGCAGGACCGCATCGAGATCCGCCTGCAGGACTACCGCGACGTGCAGGGGCGCTTCGACCGCATCACCAGCGTCGGCATGTTCGAGCATGTGGGCCGCCGCAACCTGCCCATGTACTTTGCGCACATGCGCGAGCTGCTGGCCGATGACGGCCTGGCGTTGAACCACGGCATCACCTCCACCGATGCGGACGTGGGCGCCACGGCGTTGGGCGGCGGTGCGTTCATCGACCGCTATGTGTTTCCTGATGGCGAACTGCCGCATCTGAGCCTGGCGCTGGAGGCCATGCAGCGTGGGGGGCTGGAGGTGCTGGATGTGGAAGGGTTGCGGCGGCATTACGTGCGCACGTTGCAGTTGTGGCTGGAGCGGTTTGAGGCTTGCGTGCCGGAGATTCGGGCGTTGGTGGAGGAGGAGAGGTTTCGGATTTGGAGGGTGTATTTGGCGGGGTGTGCTTATGCGTTTGAGCATGACGATGTGTCTATTTTTCAGGTTGTTTGTCGGAGGGCGGGGCAGGGGGCTGCTTCGTTGCCTTGGTCGCGGAGGTATATGTACGAGCGGGAACTGTCCTGATGTCTTGGCGCGCGGGCGGTGTGTAGCTTGTTCTTGACCCTGCCGGGGGGTGTTTTTTCGAGGCCGGGTCTCGGCCCGGCGGCCGACCCGCTTTCTTGTCTCGCCAAGAAACCGGGCCAAAGAAGGCGACCCGGATGCCCGCGACCCTCCGCTTCGCTGCGGGCAACCTGCGTCGTGGCGCTTGCGGGGTTTGCCGCAGAACTCTCTGCGCGCTTCGCGCTCCGCTCAGACAACTGCGGCAAGTCAGATCACGAAGCAAGCCTGTCCTTCGGCAGGCTTGCAACCCCGCAAGCGCCACGACGCAGGCGCGGGCATACGGGAGGGGGGGAGCGGAGTGAACTGCCCTGGGGCAGGGGCCGCTGGCGCGGCTGATTGTTCTGGTTTTCTGGATGATCCATCCCGGCTGCGCGGGTTTATCGCGGGGGGCTGGCTGCCTAAGCTGGGTGCTTCATCCAAGCACAAGGAGCGTTTCCATGGCAGACCATTCCATTCGCGGCAAGGTGGCGCTGATTGCAGGCGGCGGCAAGAATCTGGGCGGGCTGATTGCCCGGGATCTGGCGGGGCACGGCGCGCGGGCCGTGGTGGTGCACTACAACAGCGAGTCTTCCCGGGCCGAGGCTGAGACCACGGTGGCCGCAGTGCGGGCGCTGGGCGCAGAAGCCGTGGCGCTGCAGGGCGACCTCACCCGTGCCGGCGCTGTCGAGCGGCTTTTTGCAGAGGCCGTGGACGCCGTGGGCCGGCCGGACATTGCCATCAACACCGTGGGCAAGGTGCTCAAGAAGCCGCTGATGGAGATCAGCGAGGCGGAGTACGACGAGATGGCGGCCGTCAACGGCAAGTCGGCGTTTTTCTTCCTCAAGGAGGCGGGGCGCCATGTCAACGACCACGGCAAGATCGTGACCCTGGTGACCTCGCTGCTGGGCGCGTTCACGCCGTTTTATTCCTCCTACGCGGGCACCAAGGCGCCGGTGGAGCATTTCACGCGGGCGGCGGCCAAGGAGTTCGGGGCGCGGGGCATTTCGGTCACAGCCGTGGGGCCGGGGCCCATGGACACGCCGTTCTTCTACGGCCAGGAAGGCGCGGACGCCGTGGCCTATCACAAGAGCGCGGCGGCGCTGTCGCCGTTTTCGCCATCGGGGCTGACGCATATCGAAGACGTGGTGCCCTTCATCCGCCACCTGGTCAGCGACGGCTGGTGGATCACCGGGCAGACCATCCTGATCAACGGCGGCTACACCACCAAGTAGGCCAAATGGAAGGACCGCTGCACGGACTATGCTGCGTCCCATGGACCGACTCGACCGATACCGGATCTTCATGCAGGTGGCCGAGATGGGCAGCTTCATCAAGGCCGCCCATGCGCTGGACCTGCCGCGCGCCACGGTGTCTGCCGCCGTGCAGCAGTTGGAGGAGCAGGTGGGCGCCAGACTCCTGCACCGCACCACGCGCCAGGTCAGCCTGACGGCCGATGGTGCCCAGTTGCTGGAGCGTGTGCGCCCGCTGCTGTCAGAGGCCGAGGATGTGGAGCAGATGTTCCAGGCCCGCACGCGCCAAGCCACGGGCCGGCTGCATGTGGACGTGCCCAGCCGCATCGCGCGCCGCCTGCTGGCGCCTGCGCTGCCGGGGCTCATGCGCCGGCACCCGGGGCTGCAGCTGGTGCTGGGTTCGTCAGACCGCGCCATCGACCTGGTGCAGGAAGGCGTGGACTGCGCCGTGCGCGTGGGCACGCTGCATGACAGCAGCCTGGTCGTGCGCCCGCTGGGCTGCATTGCCCTCATCAACTGCGCCAGCCCCGCCTACCTGCGCGAGCACAGCCTGCCCGAGCAGCCCCAGGATCTGCTGCACGGCCACTGGAGCGTGGGCTATGCCTCGCCGCGCACGGGGCGGGAACTGCCCTGGGAATGGAGTGGGGCGAGCGATGTGGATGGGGTGGATGGAGTGGATGGGCCGCAGACCCTGGCCGTGCCCAGCCGCGTAGTGACCAACAATGCAGAAAGCTACATCGCCTGCTGCCGCGCAGGCCTGGGGCTCATCCAGATACCGCGCTATGACGTGCAGCACCTGCTGGACACGGGCGAGCTGGTGGAAGTGCTGCCCGCCCACCGCGCAGCGCCCATGCCCGTGGCGCTGCTGTACCCGCACCGCCGCCAGCGCTCGCGCCGGCTGGCGGTTTTCATCGATTGGTTCGAGGCGCTGATGCGGCCGAACCTGGAGCCGTAGGCGCAGCCCCGGCGGTCCCAGTCACCGCAGCCGCCCCGGCCGCAGGGTGGGGCTGGGCCCCGTCGTCGTCATGAATGGGCCGGTAACCAGGCCCGAAGGACACATCGCCCAGCCGCCAGCCCTCGCGCCGGCGGAAGGCCCCCCAGAACCGCTTGAGCGTGTGCCACTGCATGGCCACCAGCCCGCGCTCGTTGTCGGCATCCACCTCGGGGTCGCTCACGCCCGTGGGGCGCACGGGCTCGTCGGTGTACAGCGCCGTGCCAAACAGCATGTCCCACCAGGGCAGCACCTGCCCAAAATTGCAGTTGTGGCGCGTGGGCCGCTCCGGGTCGCGCAGCATGTGGTGGTGGCGGTGGAACAGCGGGCCCACCAGCACGCGCTCACCCACGCGGCCCAGCCAGCCCAGGCGCAGCCGCACATTGGCGTGCGAGAAGTTCTGCACCAGCTCGCTCAGCAGCCCCAGCAGCGCAAACTCCGAAGGCTCCACCCCCATCGCCAGCCCCACCGTGGCCAGGATGAAGGACTGCAGCATGCCGTCCAGGTAATGGCTGCGGTCATTGCTCCAGCAGCTCATCTGGCGCTGGCTGTGGTGCATGCTGTGCATGGCCCACCACCAGGGAATCACATGCTGGGCGCGGTGCATCCAGTAATACACCAGGTCGTAGACCACGTAATACACCAGGAACAGCGCCACCGGATGGTCCGCAAACCACGGCACCCAGTGCTTGAGCCCCGTGGCCTCCTCGGCCGCCGGCCCGCCGCCCAGCATGCTGGCAAACGGCATCAGCACCAGAAAACTGAACAGTGGAAACAGCCCCAGCAGCATCAGCAGCGTGTAGTTGCGGTCCACCGTGGTCAGCCGCCGGTCGCTCCAGCGCTCGGCCGGAAACAGGCTCTCCAGCGGCCGCATCACGCCCGCGATCAGGAACAGCTGCAGTGCGGCAATCAGCACCGCCTCGGCAATCTCGCGCGGATCGCCGGCCGCCTGGGCGATGTCCAGCCAGTGGACGGTGGGGGTTACGGCGTGGGTGGCGAGCCAGGTGATGGCTGCCTGCCACAGCTCGGTCAGTGGGGTCATGGGTTGTGCCTGCCTGCGAAAAGCCTGGGGGAGGGCTGGGGGGTGCGGGCGGGATTATGGGGTGGGGGTGTGGAGGGAGTGTGTGGGGGAGGGGCTGGGGGTCAGCGCCCACCCGTGCGTGCACCCACTGAACGAATGTTTGTAAAGCAGCTAAGTTATGGTTTTTCCAGATATTTGCTGTGCAGCAAATATCTGGAAAAAAGCAAACATGCTGCCCGTTGGTGCCAGTCGAAACCGCTGCGGCGAATGACTCTGTCCAGCCTGAAGTAGCCCTGCCTGCTAGCGAATACAGCCACCAAGCCACGCTCGTTGTCGGCATTCACCTGGCAGTCGCTCACGCCCGTGGGGTGCATGGAGATGTTGGTGTACAAGGCAAAGTCGAATGTTTGCGCATAGTCAATCGCTTCGAAGGCGGCAGAAACCGGTCTCTGCTGGAGCTGCGCGTGGGCAGCGTGCTGCCCCTGCTGTCATCGGCCCTGGGCCGCAACTTCCTCGCCCACCTGCCCCCCGCCGCCACCCACCAGGCCGTGCAGGACGAACTGCAACTGCAAGCCCCCTGGCTTATCCCCGGGCGCCCAACTGCCACGGACCCAGGAAGACGTTCAGGCCCTGGTCGCCGACATCCGCGCCCAAGGCTATAGCCGCTGCCAGCACACGCTGCTGCCGCATTTCACCTCGCCGTCGGTGCCCATCTTCGACCTGTCGGGCAGCATCATCGCGGCGCTGACGGTGATGGGGCCCAGTCATTTGCTGGATGCGGAATCCGAGCGGCGGGTGCTGGGGTTGCTGAAGCGGTATGCGGGGGAGATTTCGCAGGTTGGGGGGGGATGGGTAGAGATGATCGGACGAGTGAGCAGTCCGGCCAAGGTGTGCCGGGCCGGACCGCTGCCGCAGTTCAGAACCGGTACTTGGCCGACGCGATGACGCTGCGCGGTGCGGCGTAGGTGGCGCTGGTGCCGGGGAAGCTGTAGTCGCTGCGGTCGATCAAGTTGTCCACGTTGAGCGCGACGCTCAGGTGACGGTCGATGTCGTAGCGCGCCATCAGGCTGGCGCTCACCTAGCCTGTCTGCCAGATGCCGTCGTTGCCCGTCTTGTTCTGCCAGCGCAGGCTGCCGCCCACGGTCAGCCCCTGCAGGGCGCCGGACAGGCGGCAGCTGCTGTACAGCTTGGCGCTGTTGCGCGGCAGCACGGAGAACACCGGCTGGCCGTTGGCGTCTGGTGGAGCGGGTGGGCTGCCAGCCGTCGAAGCACCGATCCAGAATGTTGGCAGCCACCGGCAACCGATCCACGGAAGCGGTGGTCACCACATATGCGCGCCGATAGACCGGGCGCAAGCCCTGAAGCCTGAGACTTCGACGAACAGGCTCGGCGCTCACGCACTGACCCTGCTGGCGAAGCTGCTGCGTGATCCGAGGCCGGCCGTAGCTTCTTCGGCTGTCACGATGGATCGTCGCCACCTGCGCATCCAGGGCCTCGTTCGCCAGCGCCCGTGTGCTGAGCGGCTGCACGCGCCACTGACAGTACCTTGTGCGGGACACCAACAACACCCGGCACAGCCGGCTGACTGTGTACTTGCCGCGATTGTTCTCGATCCAGGCGTACTTCATCGCGACACCTTGGCAAAGTACGCCGTCGCTTTTCGAAGAATTTCTACGTCCAGCTTCGCATCGGCGAGCTCCTTGCGAAGCCGGCTGTTCTCGGCTTCCAGCTTCGTCACCAGCCGACGAAGTGGTTATGCAGAGCTCGTGGCGAATTAAAGACAAATGCACTGAAAAAACTCTGACCGCATCTCAATCAGGCGGCAACCCCTTCAGCAGCTGAACAGTATCGCAAAACCGTCCTCAGCATCCAAATTATGAGGTTGTGATCCGCCTAAAAAGCCGGCACAACTAATTTTCGGAGTAAAGCTGCTCCTGATTTTCGTAGGAATGGCAACATAGCACCGTCCGTATCAAAAATTACAGCCGATGAACATTGGAGCAGGCTGCAATGAAATATATCAAACAGCCCTCCAAATTTCTAAAGTCCAGACCGCAGGCTTACGAAGCCAGGGCGCGTGGCCAGCGTCGAATAACGGTGTAGCAAGTGGTCAACAATAGCACCTCGCACCCGAAACACCACCTCACAATCAGCAGGCAAGTCGTCGGTTTGCCTGCTTAAAAATCGCTTACAGCACACCGCCAATGAGGCAATATTCTTGCTGTCTCTTATACACATCTGACGCTGCCGACGAAATGCGAACAGTGTAGTTCTCGGTGGTGGGCGGGTCATTGTAAGGGGGGGGGGGGGGGGGGGGGGGGGGGGGGGGGGGGGGGGGGGGGGGGGGGGGGGGGGGGGGGGGGGGGGGGGGGGGGGGG
>NZ_JAELTK010000039.1:2500-53079 GCF_016428765.1 Delftia sp. ASV31 | reverse complement strand
ATGCAAGGGCAAGAGAGGATTCGGCGAGGGGGGCGATGGTGGCTTGGGACATGGTTCGAGCATAGCGAAGGCAGCCGTTGCCGGCAGCAGCCGGGTCATCCGACTCGTGTGGCAGGCGGCTCCGTCCTGCCACAATCGGCCCCATGCCTTCCCGCTTCGCGCCAGAACCTCCATTCCGCCACGACCAACCCCAGCGCACCGCCGTGCTGCTGTGCAACCTTGGAACGCCCGATGCGCCCACGGCCCCGGCCGTGCGCCGCTACCTGGCGCAGTTCCTGGGCGACGACCGCGTGGTCGAGATCCCCAGGATTGCCTGGCTGCCCATCCTGCACGGCATCATCCTGCGCACGCGGCCGGCCAAGTCGGCGGCCAAGTACGCCACCGTCTGGCATGAGAAGGACGGCTCCCCCCTGCAGCACTGGAGCGCGCGCCAGGCCCTGCTGCTGCGCGGCTGGCTGGGCGAGGCCGGGCACAACGTGCTGGTGCGCCATGCCATGCGCTACGGCAACCCCTCCATCCCCAGCGTGCTCGATGCCCTCAAGGCCGAAGGCGCCACGCGCATCCTCATCCTGCCGCTGTACCCGCAGTACTCCGGCACGACCACGGCCAGCGTGTTCGACGCGGTCTACGACTGGGCCCGCACCCAGCGCCATATTCCCGAGCTGCGCTTCGTCAACCGCTACCACGACGACGCTTCCTACATCGACGCGCTGGCCCAGCGCATCGAGGCCCACTGGCGCAGCAACGGCCGTGGCGAGAAACTGGTCATGAGCTTTCATGGCGTGCCCGAGCGCACGCTGCACCTGGGCGACCCCTACCACTGCGAATCGCGCAAGACCGCGCGCCTGCTGGCCGAGCGCCTGGGCCTGTCGCCCTCGCAATACCTGGTGACCTTCCAGTCGCGCTTTGGCAAGGCCAAGTGGCTGGAACCCTACACCGAGCCCTCGCTGATCGAGCTGGCACGCAGCGGCACCAAACGGGTGGACGTGGTCTGCCCCGGCTTCACCAGCGACTGCCTGGAAACGCTGGAGGAAATCAGCCAGGAAGCGCGCGAGGCCTTCATGCATGCCGGTGGCGAGCAGTTCGAGTTCATTGCCTGCCTCAACGACAGCGCGCCCTGGATCACGGCGCTGAGCCGCATCGCCCAGCAGCATATGCAGGGCTGGCCCACGCAGAAGGCGCCGCAAGCCGAACTCGACGCCAGCCTGGAGCGCGCCAAGGCCGTGGGTGCACAGCGCTGAGGCCGTTCTGCATCTTCTGCGCCGCGCCATATAACCCTGCCTCATGAGCAGAATGCATAAGCGTCTTTGTATATAGATGCTGCAAGCGGGACAATTGCACTCCAGTTGCTTGTTCCGCCGGTCTTCCATGACCGGCCCCAGCCATCATGACCAAGACCTTTTCCCCCGCTCTGCGCCTGGCGGCCCCGCTGCTGGCGCTGGGCCTCGCCTGCACCGCCTTCGGCACGGCCCAGGCCGCCGAACCCCTGCTCACCCCTGCCGGCGTGCAGGCCGCCGCCGGCCAGGACGCCGTGCGCATCATCGACATCCGCGACCCCAAGGCCTATGGCGAGCGCCATATCCCAGGCGCGCTCAACGCCCCCTACGGCAAATGGCGCGGCCCCGCCACCAACCCCGGTGAACTGCCCGAGCTGCCCAAGCTCACCGAACTCGTGCAGTCCCTGGGGCTGACGCCCGCCACCCACGCCATCGTGGTCTCGTCGGGCGCGGACGCCACCGACTTCGGCGCGGCAGCGCGCGTGTACTGGACGCTCAAGCTCCTGGGCCTCAAGGAGCTGTCCGTGCTCAACGGCGGCATGAAGGCCTGGAACGAGCAAAAGCTCCCGCAGGACAACGAGGCCGTCAAAGTCGCCCGCAGCAGCTACCAGCCCCAGCTCGACACCAGCCTGATCGCCACGCGCGAAGACGTGGGCCAGCACGTCAAGCTCAGCAACGCGGCCCTGGTGGACTCGCGCCCTGATGCCTTCTACCAGGGCAAGATGCGCGCGCCTGCCGCCAAGCTCTCGGGCACCCTGCCCGGCGCGCAGCAGCTGGACTTCAACCAGTGGTTCGTGCCCGGCACCTCCACCTTTGTCGATACCGCCACGGCCAAGCAGATCGCGGCCAAGGTCAAGCGCGAGCAGGGCCAGGACATGGTGGCCTTCTGCAACACCGGCCACTGGGCGGCCACCGACTGGTTCGGCCTGTCCGAAGTCGCGGGCCTGCCGGGCGTCAAGCTGTATGCGGGCTCCATGGTGGACTGGACGCAGCAGGCCGATGCACCGCCCATGGCCAACCAGCCCGGCCGCGCCGAATCCCTGGCCTACGACGCCAAGCAGTGGTGGGAAAAAAAGTTCAAGTAAACACCCCCTGAGGCGCTTGCGCGCCTTCCCCCCGTGGCACGGCGCCTCTCTACCCGCTTCGCGGGGGAGGGCGACTGCATGGAGAAAAATCATATGAAACGACTTCCTCTTGCGGCCATCCTGGCCGTTTTCTTTGGCTGGCTGCTGTGGAGCGTCTCGGTGCGCCAGGCCGCGCTGTTCGCCGTGGGCCTGGGCCTGGGCGCGGTGCTGGCCGGCAAGCGCTTCGGCTTCACCACGGGCTGGCGCATGCTGATCGAGGACAAGGACGCCAGCGGCGTCTTCGGCCAGTTGCTGCTGCTGGCGCTGGCCGCCGCGCTGGCCATGCCGCTGCTGGGCCACTATCCCGAACTCACGGCCGCCCTGGGCCCGCCCAGCATCAGCCTTCTGGTGGGCGCCTTCGTCTTCGGCCTGTGCATGCAGATTGCAGACGGCTGCGGCAGCGGCACCCTGTACAAGGCCGGCATGGGCATTCCCATGAATGCGGCCATCCTGCCCGTGTTCGCCATCGGCAGCTTCCTGGGCAGCCTGCACCTGGGCTGGTGGCTGGACCTGGGCAACACCCAGCCCGTGGGCCTGGTCACGGCCTGGGGCTGGGCCCCTGCCCTGCTGGCCACGCTGGCGGCGCTGGCCGTGGTCGCGCTGGGCGTGGCCTGGTATGTGCGTGGCGCCAACGTGGCACTCAAGCGCCCGGCCAAGCCGCTGTTCGTGCGCAAGTGGGTGGTGGGCGCCGTGCTGCTGGCCGTGCTGGCCACGCTCAACCTCATCATTGCGGGCCAGCCCTGGGGCGTGGTCTACGGCTTCGGCCTGTGGGCAGCCAAGATCGCCAACGCCACGGGCGCCGTGGACCTGGCCGCCAACTGGTTCTGGAGCCAGCCCGGCAACGCCGCGCGCCTGCACGAGACCGTGCTGCTGGACGTGACCAGCATCACCAACATCGGCATCCTGGGCGGCGCCCTGTGGGTGGCTGCCGCCAAGCCTGTCAATGCCAAGCCGCTCACGGGCACGCAATGGATGGTGGCCCTGGTGGCCGGCCTGGTGCTGGGCTACAGCTCGCGCCTGGCCTTCGGCTGCAACGTGGGCGCCATGCTCTCGGGCATCTCCACGGGCAGCATCCACGGCTGGATCTGGGTGCCGCTGGCCTTTGCCGGCACCATCTTCGGCCTGCGCATCCGCCGCCACTTCAATTTCTGACAGGACCCGCCATGACACAGCAAAACACCCTGCGCGCGGTCTTCTGGGCCGTGCTCGTCCTCTTCCTGGCCTGGGACCACCTGCACTCGCCGCCCGTGGACCTGCGCTTCGAGGCGCCGATGATCGCGGCCGGCTCGGGCAAGGCCACGCAAGGCGGGCACTGCTCGATGCCGGCGGGCAAATAGGTCAAGGCAAGGTCAAGGCCAAGGTCAGGGCACGCTGGGCGCCGGCCCCTCGTCCGCGCTGGCCGTCACGGGCAGCGGCGCGGTTTCCACGTCGAAGCCAGCCGCCTGCCAGGCCTTGAGGCCGCCCACCAGCGGGCGCACGTTGGCAAAGCCGGCGCGCTGCAGCTGGCGCGCCAGGCGGGCGGCGGATATCTCGTTGGGGCAGTCGCAGTAGATCACCAGCCCGTGGGGATGGTCGTGCTGGGGCAGCAGGTGCGCATGCGACTCGCCGCCATCGCGCGGGCGCAGCTCCCAGGACTGGGCGCCGGGGATATGGCCCTGGCGGTACTGCGGCAGAGCGCGCACATCGATCACCGTGGGCTCCATGCCCTGGGCATGCAGGCCCGCCAGTTCGCGCACCGACATGCGCGGCATGCGCAATGAACGCACCATGCGATGGCGCTGCCACCACTTGCGCACGATGAACAGCCCCAGCGCCACGCCCAGCAGCAGCAGGCCCCACTGGCCCAGCGCCGTAAGCACGCCCAGCAGGTCTTCCACCGTGGAGCTGAACAGCGAGCCCAGGTAAACGGCCGAGCCCACCCAGATCAGCGCGCCCAGCCCGTCATACAGCACGAAGCTGCGCAGCGGCGTGCCCATGACGCCAGCCAGCGCGCTGGCGATGGAGGCGAAACCCGGCACGAACTTGGCCACCAGCAGCGACCTTGCGCCCCAGCGGCCGTAGACGGTCTCGGTCTGGCGGATGCAGGCATCGGGCGACAGCGAGATGCGGCAGATGCGCCCCAGCACCCGGTGGCCGTAGGCCTTGCCGGCCTGGTACCAGAACAGGTCGGCAATCAGCGCCGCGCTCACGGCCACGGCCACCAGCCACAGCAGGCGCACCCAGTCGGCGCCTTCCAGCGCGCCGGTCACGACCAGCACCGGGTAGGCCGGAATCGGCGCACCCAGCTGCTCGACGAACACATTGAGAAAGACGATGCCGAAGCCGTACTCGCGGATCAGCTCCACCAGAAAACCCATGTCAGGCCTCTCTTGCCCAGACGGTGCCCGCGCCCGAAAAGAAGGCGAGGCTGCACCCGTCGCAAATGCTAGCGCGGCAGCAACATCCGCGCCCGGCCCGGGTTGATGCTCAGCCGCGCTGCAGATGCTCCAGCACCCATTGCCAGTGCGCGGGCACGTTCAGCGCCGGCGCATGGCCGCAGCCGGGCACCTCCTGCCAGTGCAGCAGGCCGCGCGCGCCGGGGCCGCGCGTGGTCATTTCCCGGGCCACCTCGGGCAGCACCAGGTCCGAGTCCACGCCGCGCAGCAGCAGCACGGGGATCTCCAGTGCGTCGTAGTGCGGCCAGATGCCGTAGTCGTCGTCATGGGCCGTGAACTGCTCGATCATGGCCGGGTCGTAGTGCGGCGTGACGCGGCCATCGGGCAGGCGGCGCACGCTGGTCTCGGTGAGCTTGCGCCACTCGGAGTCGCTGAGCCAGCCATAGGGCCGGTAGGCCTGGCGAAAGAAGGCCTCCAGCTCGCCCACGGTGTCGAAGGCCGGCGGCTCGCCCGCATAGGCCTTGATGCGCGCCAGCGCCGACTCGGCCAGCTGCGGCGCATTGTCATTGAGCACCAGCGTGGCAATGCGTGCGCGCAGCGACGGCTCGAACAGGCCCGAGGCGCAGACCGTGCCGATCGCCCCGCCCATGGACGTGCCCACCCAGTGCGCGCGCTCCAGCCCCAGCGCATCGAACAGCCCGCGCGCAATGCGGGCGTAGAAGCCCAGCCGGTACTCCTCGCGCGGCGCGCGGCTCCACTGGCTCAGGCCCCGGCCCGGCGTGTCGGGGCAGATCACGCGCCAGCCCTGGTCTGCCAGGAACTGGGCCAGTGCATCCATATCACGCCCCGTACGTGCCAGCCCGTGCCAGGCGACGACGGTGCCCGCTGGCGCCACATCGGGTGCGGGCTGCCAGTCCATGTAGTGGATCTCGTAGCCCGCGCATTGCGTGTAGCAGGAAGCGGGTACGGGCGCGGATGAGGAAGATGCTTTGGAAGCCATGGGAGAAATCTCTGCTGTGCAGGAGCGGCCGGCCGCCGTGGCCGCCGGCCGCTCCAGGGCCTGGCTCACTCAGGAATGCGGATCAGCCCGTCGCTGACCTCGATGGTGTTGGCCGTGCTGGGCCGCGCCACGAAGGGCGGCACCTGGGCCGCCGTGATGGCGGGCGCCGCGCCCGGCTGGCCGCCGCGCGGCGTGGTGCGCACCACCTGGCTGGCGGGCAGCGCGGTGCTGCTGCGCAGGTTGGCCCACACGGCATCCATGGCCTGGTTGAAGTACGGATGCAGCGGCACGAAGCGCGTGTCGAAGCCGGAGAACGGCAGGAAGGCATCGAAGTGCTGGGCATTCACCACCTCGATATAGCGCAGCCGCGTGTTGCTGCCGTCCAGCCCCCGGTTGAGCACCGTGTAGGCGCGCGCATTGTGGTTGACCGGCACCAGCGCATCGCTGCGGCCCGCCACGATGATGGTGGGCTTGCCGCGCAGCTTGGCGGTGTGCAGCACCTCGTTGATGCCGGCGCGCACGGCGTCGCTCTGGGCACGCGTGGGCACGCTGCTTTCGGAGAGATTGAAGCCGGTCACCGGATCGAAGCCCGTCACCAGCGCGTGCTGGCACAGCGCGTTGTCCAGGCCCAGGTCGGCCACGCGCGTGGAGGGCGACACGGCAAACTGCCAGGCCTTGGCCCCGCCCACCGAGTCGTTGTAGACCACCGTGGCGGGCGTGCCGTTGGCCGTGCCATTGGCCGTGGCAAAGCTCTGCGCCAGCGCAGCCCCCGTGGCGGGCACCACGTCGCCCGTGGCATTGGCGGCCGCAAAGCTGGTGCGGCACAGGTTGGCATCCACGCCAAACCGGCCATAGGCCATGGTGTACATGGCCGACAGGATGGGGCCGTTGCCCAGCGCGTAGTGGGCGTTGTGCATGGCGTCATGGTCGCGCGTCCAGCCGTACAGGCGCAGCTTGCTCAGCGCATTGGCGGCGCGGTCGGCCGTGGTGCTGCCAATGACCAGGCCCTTGGCGGCCAGGCTGTTGCAGCGTGCCTCGGCCCGCGCCGTCATGGCCGTGAGGCCTATGTAGTTGAAGATGGATGTCTCGGTCAGCGCCGCATCGGGGGCCAGCGCCGCGCAGGGCTGGTAGATGTTGCCGTAGGTGGTGTACTCGGCCAGCGGGCGGCCCGGGTTGGGCATGGTCGCATTGCCCACGGCAATGGTGTAGCCCTGGCGCGTGGGCATCTCGGTCACGGGTTCGGAGGCCACCACGCCGTCGATCAGGCCGTCCGCATCCAGCTCGGCCGCGCGCAGCACGGCCGCGCCGCCGTTGGAGGCCGAGCCTGCCAGCACCAGCGTGTTGTCCTTGCCGAAGGGCACGGGGTCCTGCGTGGTGCCATAGCGGGCATTGAGCACGTACAGCGCATAGCGGGCCGCGGCCAGCGTGTCGTTGCCCCAGTCCTTTTCAGGGTTCTGCTGGGAGTGCGCGTGCTTGATGGCAATGCGGTTGGGAAACGCAGCGTTGTAGGCGGCGCGCGCCGCATCGGTCAGCCGCGCGGCAAAGAAGGACAGGCTGCCGGCATCCGTGCGCGTGGCGCGCGTGCCGTCCAGCTTGTTGACGGTGTCGTCGCTCAGGTTGTGCAGGCCCACGCCCTTGCCCGCATCGGTCAGCGCCACGGCGCAGCCCTTCTTCAGGCCCCACTCGCCCGCCGTGCCGATGGCGCCATACACGCCGCGCGAGCCAGAGGACGGGCCCAGCACGATGCAGGGCCGGTTGCGGTCAAAGCTGTCCGGCACCTGCACGGCCACCATGGTCTGCTTGCGGCCCGTGCCGTCGTCCAGCACGGCCAGGTACTCGCGCCCGGGGATCAGCCCTTCGCCCGTGGTCACCTGCCCGTCTGCCGTGATGTTGGGGCCGTACAGCGTGCCGTAGCCGCCGCCCGCCGTGGGGTCCAGGATGCCCCGGTAGTTGGAGTACAGCGCATTGCGCCGCAGCTCTGCCGCCGTGGGATTGGCAGGGTCCGCATACAGGGGCGCGGCTGCGGCACCCAGGCCCGTCTTGCCCAGGCCGCCCGTCAGCAAGTCCTGCGTGGCTGCCGTGGCACCCGTGCCGGTGGCCGTGGCCGGATACACCGTGGCGCCCAGTTCGGTAAAGCCCTTGGGCAGATCGTTGCTGGGTTCATGCTCGCCGCTGCCGCAGGCTGCCAGCGCGGCCGCCGCCAGCGCCGTGAAGGCCCAGCGCCAGGGGGTTGCAGGAATCGACGACACCATCTCTTCACGCTTCAACATGCCCATCTCCTTGTGGTAGTTCTCTGATGCACGAATGCGCCAGGGGCCCTGGTCAGGCCCCGGCGCGGGAAGAACGCAGACGCCCCACGACGCCCGTGGGGAAATAGTAGACCGACAACACGAACAGCACGCCCAGCCACAGCAGCCAGCGGTCGGGCGACAGCAGCGCGGCCAGCCAGGGCAGGCTGTGCGCGGCCTCGCTGGCCACGCGCAGCAGGTCCTGCAGATAGCTCTGGGCGATGAGGAACAGCACCGAGCCGATCGCCGCGCCATAGATGGTGCCCATGCCGCCGATCACCACGATCAGCAGGCAGTCCATCATGATCTCGAACGACAGCGAGGTATCGGGACCGTTATAGCGCAGCCACAGCGCCAGCATGGCACCGGCCACACAGGCGAACAGGGCCGACAGCACGCTGGACAGGGTGCGGTACACCACCACACGGTAGCCGATGGCCTCGGCGCGGAACTCGTTCTCGCGGATGGCCTGCAGCACGCGGCCGAACGGGGAATTGACGATGCGCAGCAGCGCCAGCACCAGCACCACGGCCAGCACGAACAGCAGGTAGTAGGTGATGATGCGCCCGTCGATCAGCACGCCCAGCACCTCGTTCTCGAAGGGCTCGAAGCTGGGCGACAGCCACTCGGGCAGCTTGAAGCTCAAGCCGTCCTCCCCGCCCGTCCATTCCGACAGTTGGGAGGCCAGCGTCTGGAACGCCGCCGCCACGGCCAGCGTGATCATGGCAAAGAAGATGGCCCGCACCCGCAGCGAGAACAGGCCGATGGCCAGCGACAGCAGCAGCGACACCAGCAGCGCCGCGCCCAGGCCCAGCGCCAGAGCGCCCCAGCCCGCACCCATGCGCGAGGACGCTATCGCCACCCCATAGGCGCCAATGCCGAAGAACATGGTGTGCGCAAAGCTCACGATGCCGGTGTAGCCCAGCAGCAGATCGAAGCTGGCCACCAGCACCACGAAGATCAGCACCTTGGCCGCCACGTTCAGCGCCTTCACGCCAGGGAACACGAAGGGCGCCGCCGCCAGGCCCAGGAAGATCAACAGCAGCAGCACCGCCAGCACGCGGCTGCGCGGCATGTCGCCGGAAAGCAATCGGTTGAGCATGTCGATCACTCCTTCAGCGGTTCGCCACGGGATAGACGCCCTGAGGCCGCCACAAGAGGATGGCCACCATCAACGCAATGTTGGAAAACAGCGCCACCTTGGGTACCAGGAACCCCGTGTAGTTGGCCATCAGCCCCACCAGCAGCGCGCCGATCAGCGCCCCGCCCGTGCTGCCCAGCCCGCCGATGATGATCACGATGAAGATCAGCACATTGACCTGCGCCCCCATCTGAGGCACCACGCTCTGCTGGTACATGCCCCACATCACCCCGCCCAGCCCGGCCAGGGCCGAGCCCGCCACGAACACGCCCACGAACAGGCGGCGCACGCGGTAGCCCAGGGCCTCCACCATCTCGCGGTCCTGCACGCCCGCGCGGATCAGCAGGCCGATCTTGGTGCGCGACAGCGTCCAGGCCAGCAGGGCAAACACCGCCAGCCCCACCAGCACGGCCACCACGCGGTACTTTTCCACGGCGGCATCGCCCAGCAGCCAGGCGCCCTTCATGCCTTGGGGCAGCGGCAGCGGAATCTGCTGCGGGCCCCAGATGAGCTTGATCAGCTCCTCGCCGATGATCATGCCGCCCATGGTGATCAGGATCTGCTTGAGATGCTGGCCGTACACGGGCCGCACGATGAAGCGCTCGAACGCCAGCCCGATGGCGCCCGCCACCAGCATGGCCACCACCATGGCCGGCAGCACGGCCAGCAGGTTGCGCCACAGCTGCTCCGACCCCGTCCAGTCGCCCATGGCACCCAGCACGCTGGTAGCCACGAAGGCACCCAGCGCGATGAACACGCCGTGGCCGAAGTTCAGCACGTCCATCAGCCCGAACACCAGCGTCAGCCCCGAGGCGATGATGAACACGATCATCCCCATGGCCAGCCCCGCCACCGTCAGCGTCAGCCAGGTCGAGCCCGAGCCCACCAGCGGCAGCGCCACCAGGGCCAGCACGGGCACCAGCAGCAGCGGCTTGAAATCCACATCCAGCTTGTTCAGCCTGTTCAGCTTGTTCATAGCGAAAGCCCCAGCAGCGACTGCTGCAACGCCGCGTCTGCCGAGAACTCGGCCATGCCGCCCGCGTGCACCACGCGGCCGTTGTCCATCACCGCCACGCGGTCGCCCAGGCGGCGCGCAAAGCCCAGGTTCTGCTCCACCAGCACAATCGTCGTGCCGCCCGCCTTGAGCTGGGCGAAGGCCGCGATCATGTTCTCGATGATGGCCGGCGCCAGGCCCTTGCTGGGCTCGTCCACGATCAGCAGGTCGCGCGGCTCCACGATGGCGCGTGCCACCGCCACCATCTGCTTTTGCCCGCCCGACAGCTTGCCGGCCGGGTGGTTCCAGAACTTCTCCACGGCCGGAAACATGCCGAAGATCCACTGCAGCCGCTGCGCGTCCATGCGGTCGGCGCGCGAGGCGCCGCGCGCGGCCAGCAGCAGGTTTTCCTGCACCGTCAGGTCCGCGAAGATGCCCATGTTCTCGGGCACATAGGCAATGTTCAGCCGCGCGATCGCGGGCGTGGGCAGGGCCGTGATGTCGGCCCCGCCAAAGGCGATGCGCCCCTGGCTGGCCCGCCACAGGCCCATGATGGTGCGCAGCGTGGTCGTCTTGCCCGCGCCGTTGCGCCCCAGCAGCATGGTCAGCTGCCCGCGCGGCACGGCCAGGTCCACGCCATGCAGGATGTGATAGGCCCCGATATGCGTGTGCACGCCCGACAGTTCGAGCAGGTTGGAGTGGGAACTGTGGTCGAGCGTCATGCGGCCTCCTTCACGGCGCCCTGCTCCGGCACCACACCCAGGTAGGCCTGCTGCACCACAGGCGAGGCAATGACCTCGGCCGGCGGCCCATCGGCCACCAGCGTGCCATTGGTCAGCACGATGATGCGGTCGGCCAGCTCACGCACCACATCCATCTTGTGCTCCACCAGCAGGATGATCTTGCTGCGGTCCTGCTTGAGCGTGCGTATCAGGTCCAGGATCACCGGCGCCTCGTCATGGCTCATGCCCGCCGTGGGCTCATCGAACATATAGACCTGGGGTTCCAGCGCCATCAGCAAGGCCACCTCCAGCTTGCGCTGGTCGCCATGCGGCAGCGCGGCCACGGCCTCGTCGCGCCGGGCGGACAGGGCCACCTGGTCGAGGATGTGCAGCGCCCGCTGCGTCAATGCCCGGTGGTCGCTCCAGATGCTCCACAGGTTCAGGCCGCGCCGGTGCGGCCCCTCGTCACGCGCCTGCACGGCCAGGCGCACGTTCTCCAGCACGCTCAGGTGCGGGAACAGATTGGTGAGCTGGAACGCCCGCCCCAGCCCGGCCCGCGTGCGCGCCGAGGGGGCCAGCCCCGTCAGCTCGCGCCCGCCCAGCAGCACGCGCCCGGCCGTGGCCTTGAGCTGCCCCGAGATCAGGTTGAAATACGTGGTCTTGCCCGCCCCGTTGGGCCCCACGATGGCCGTCAGCGTGCCCGGCTCAAAAGCGCAGCTCACGCCGTTGACGGCCACATGGCCCCCGAAGCGGATGGTCAGATCCTCTGTGCGCAACATTGCTCAGCGGCCGTTGCGGATGGGAACCTGCATCTCCTCGGGCTTGATCTCGCGCACCAGCTCGGGCACGCCCCAGGCCAGCGCCGGGTCCACGCGGATCTTGAAGTGGTACATGCTCTGCAGGGCCTGGTGGTCTTCCTTGCGGAAGGTCATCTGGCCCTTGGGTGTGTCGAAGCTCATGCCCTCCATGGCCTTGATCAGCGTGTTGGTCTTGGTGTCTCCACCTGTCTTCTTGAGCGCCGTCACGATGGCCATGGCCGCAGAGAAGCCGCCCGCCGTGAAGAAATCCGGCGGCGTCTTGTACTGCTTGTAGTGCATGGACACCAGCGCCTCGTTCACCGGGTTCTTGGGAATGCCGTAGTAGTAGTACGTGGCGCCCTCCATGCCCGGCAGATTCTTGTAGGCCGCCATGGCGGGCAGGATGTTGCCGCCCGTGGCGATCTCGATGCCGTAGCGCTTGAGATCCATGTCCGCGATCTTGAACGGATTGCCCGCCCCGGCCCACACGATCCAGATGATCTTCCTGCCCGGCTGGTCCTTGAGCTTGTCGATCAGCCGCTGCGCCCCGGCCGTGAAATCCGTGGTGGCGGCGGGCAGGTACTCCTCATGCGCCAGCTTGCCCTTCTTGATGGAGTCCTTGAAGGCCTTCACCCCGTCGCGGCCAAAGGCGTTGTCCTGGGCCAGCGTGGCAATCGTCACGCCCGCCTTGTCGATGGCCACCGCATTGCTGATGGCGTCCTGGCTGGAGTTGCGGCCCGTGCGGAAGATGTACTTGTTCCACTTGTCGCCCGTGATCGAATCGGCCACGGCCGGCTCCACCAGCAAAATCTTCTTGTACTCCTCGGCCACCGGCAGCATGGCCAGCGCCACGCCGGACGACGTGGGCCCCACGGCCAGATCGGCCTTGTCATCGGAATACGCCGTGGCCAGCAGGCTCTTGCCCAGGTCGGGCTTGCCCTGGTCGTCCTTCTCGATCACCACCAGCTTTTTGCCATTCACCGCCATGCTGCCGCCCGTGGCGTACTCCAGCCCCATCAGCAGGCCGGCCTGGGTCTGCTTGCCATAGGCCTCCAGCGCGCCGGTCTTGCTGTAGACGTGGGCAATGCGGATCTCGCCCTGCTGGGCCATGGCGGCAGGAGCCGCAGCGGCCATGGTGGCCATGGCGGAGAGTGCGAGGGCGGAATGCAGGAAGGGGCGGCGTTGCATGGTTTGTCTCCTTGGGTTGGCGGCTGGGCTGGCGCCCGCTGCTTTTGTGGGGAGGGACCATGCATGCTTTGTGCCAGGCAGGCCCAGGCGGGCCAAGGAGGCGCAATGACGGGCGCAATGGCGGGCACGGGCAGAGCACCGGCAGCGAATGCCCAACCATTGAACAGATTCAGTGTCTTGACTTCAGACAGTTGCCTGAATCCGATACAGGGCAAACCATGAACCCCTGGCACCCCTGGCACCCCTGGCATCTTCCCCTGTGCGTGGCCACGCAGGGCGTCAGGCCTTGGCGAGCCGCTCCTTTGCCAGCTTCGTGCCTTCTGCCAGCGCCTTCAGCTTGCGCCACGCCACGTCCCGGCCCATGGGCGCCAGGCCGCAATTCGTGCAGGGGAACAGCCGCTCCTTCGGCACGAACTCCAGCGCCCGGCCGATGGTGTCCGCCACTTCCTCGGGTGTCTCCACCACGTCGCTGGCCACATCGATCACGCCGACCATCACGTCCTTGCCGGCCAGCAGCCTCATCAGGTCGGGCGGCACGTGGGAGTGGATGCATTCCAGGCTCACCTGGTCGATGCGGCTCCTGGCCAGCGCGGGAAACACCGTCTCGTACTGGCGCCATTCCTCGCCCAGCGTGCTCTTCCAGTCCGTGTTGGCCTTGATCCCGTAGCCGTAGCAGATATGCACGGCCGTCGTGCAGGTAAGGCCCTGCGCAGCGCGCTCCAGCGCCTGCACGCCCCAGTCGGCGGCATCCTTCATGTAGACATTGAAGGCAGGCTCGTCGAACTGGATGATGTCCACGCCGTCGGCCTGCAGCGCCAGGGCCTCCTGGTTGAGCAGCTCGGCAAAGGCGAAGGCCATCTTGACCTTGTCGCCATAGAAGCGGTCCGCCACGGTATCGACGATGGTCATCGGGCCGGGCAGCGTGAACTTCAGCTTCTTCCTGGTGTGCGCACGCGCCAGCTGCGCCTCGAAGGCATGCACGCGGCCCTTCAGGCGCAGGGCGGCAACCACCTGCGGCACCATCGCGTCGTAGCGGTTGTCGCGGATGCCCATCTTCACCTTGTTGTCGAAGTCGATGCCCTCCACCTGCTCCAGAAAGCCATGCACGAAATGCTGGCGCGACTGCTCGCCGTCGCACACGATGTCCAGGCCTGCATCTTCCTGGGCCTTGATCCACAGCAGGGTTGCATCGGCCTTGGCCTGGCGAAGCGCATCGCCCTCGGCCCGCCACTGGGGCCAGAGCTTGTTGGTTTCGGCCAGCCAGGCTGGCTTGGGCAGGCTGCCGGCGATAGAGGTTTCAAACATCGGAGAATTCCTTCAAGGCAAAAATGGGTGGTGCCAGCGTGCTTCAGGACCGTTGTCCCAAGCCGCTGCGCAATCAATGAAAAATGGTCTGTCTGTCTGTCTGTCTGTCTGGCCGGTCAGAGCGCGCAATCGGCAGCCCATTGCTCAAGAACATTCCTGTACGGCTTGATGAAATGCTCCTGCGCAAACCTGCCCTGCTTGACGGCCAACTGGCTGCGCTCTTCGCGGTCATAGACAATCTGCGTCAACGAGTAATCATGGTTCTTCAGGCTCGGCTGATAGATTTTTCCTGCCGCGCAATTGGCGTTGTAAATCTCGGGGCGATAAATCTTCTGGAAGGTTTCCATGGTGCTGATGGTGCCGATCAACTCGAGATTCGTATAGTCGGCCAGCAGGTCGCCCTGAAAATAGAAAGCCAGGGGTGCAACGCTATTGGGCGGCATAAAAAATCGAACCTGCATCCCCATCTTCCCGAAATACTGGTCCGTAGATGACAGCTCATTTTGCTGATACTCGGCACCCAGTACGGGATGCTGGTTTCCGGTGCGCTGATAGGTCTTGCTGGTAGAGGCGCTGATGCAGATGACGGGGGGCTTGTTGAAGTGCTCCCTGTACGTGCTCGAACGGGCGAATTGCTTGAACAGCTTGCCATGCAGGTCGCCAAAATCGTCCGGCGTGCCGAACTCCTGGCGGTTGATGTTGTATTCCGGCAGCAGAACACTGAAGTCATAGTCACGCACGTAGGATGAAAAATTATTCCCTGCAATGCCGGCTATGCGCTTGTTCGATTTCCTGTCCAGAATGCTGGTCTTCAATATCTCGATCAACGGAAATACGCCACTTCCCATCTCCGCACCCATGCCCATCTCCACGGAGATGATGTCCAGCTCGACTGAATAGCGGTCTCCCGTCGGATTGTCCCAATGCGCCAGTTCATTGAAGCGGTTGTCAATCATCCTCAGCGTATGGCGCAGGTTCTGTTGCCGGCTCGCTCCCCGGGCCAGATTGGCAAAGTTGGTGGTAATGCGCGTGCTGTCCGATGGGTGATAGTTCTCATCGAAACGGATGCTCTTGAGGCTGAAGTGCAGTTCTGCGTTCATGGTGATCCAATGACCTGATCTGGAAATAAAAATGTGGGTTGACTCAGGCCGCAGCCATTTCCTCGGCCAGGCAGGGCCTGGCGCGGTGCATCAGCTCGACCAGCGGCAATGCCCGTTGCACCGCCAGTGCGGCCCGCTGTATCAGGGCCTCGTCGTGCAGGCGGTAGTCCACGAAATCCTTGTCGGTCGCGTAGACGCCCAGCGGCAGCGCGCGCGCCTGGAAGAAGCTGAACAGCGGCCGCAGCTGGTGGTCGATCACCAGGGCATGGCGCTCGCTGCCACCGGTGGCAGCCAGCAGCACGGGCTTGTCGATCAAGGCGTTCTGGTGGACGAAGTCGAAGAAGTGCTTGAACAACCCGGTGTAGGCGCCACGAAAGACCGGTGTGGCCACCACCAGCACATCCGCCTGCTCCACCGCCGCAAGCTCACGCTCCACCATCTCGGGCAACTGCGAGCGCCACACCGCGCCGGCAAGCTGCGGCGCAAGCTGGCCCAGCTCCACCAGGCGTTGTTCGCACGGAACTTCGTCGGCGATCAGATCAGACAGATGCTCTGCCAGGGCGGCGGATTTGGAGGGGCGCTGCAGTCCACCGGAAACGGCGACCAGACGGAGCGGACGTGACATGGCTGCTTTCACGCGAGATGGCCAAGTTCAGCGCGGGAGCCGGCTATGGCATCCATGCGATCCGAGGGTGTGGTGATGACCATGACTGCTTCCCAAAATGCAAACGAACAATGGGAGCGAATGGTATGGATGCGAATCGATGAAGTAAAATGGTTTTATTTCACGGATTCATGAGATACGTTCATGTGAAAGCGTGATCCCATCCTTCTGCGCACTGCGATATGCGGCAGCCATGCCAGGGCCTGCGCGCAACGGGGTTGCTGCGCAGTGAATCCAAGGCCAGTTCAGCCGCCCGCGCCCTGCACCTGCACCAGGCACTCCCGCAACGCCTGCGCCACCGGCCCCAGCACGCGGTCACGCCTTTGCAGCAGGCCCAGGGTGCGCCAGACATCGGGCGCGGTCAGGGGTACGCCGCAGACCTGGGCGTGGTCCTGGCGCAGGGCCAGCTGGGGGACGGCGGCCAGGCCCAGGCCGGCTTCCACCAGGGCCAGGGCGCCTGTGACGTGGTTGCACTCATGCCAGGCCACGGGCTGCTCGGGCAGGCCGGCCATCACCTGGTCCAGCAGCAGGCGGTTGCCGCTCTTGTGGGAGACGGAGACCAGGCGCTTGCCCGCCAGCTCGGCCCATTCCACCTGGCTGCGCCCGGCCCAGGCGTGGCTGCGCGGCATGGCCAGCACATAGCGCTCGCGCGTGAGCGCCTCAAAGCGCAGCGACGGCTCCTGGCTGCCCGTGAAGCTCAGGCCAAAGTCCGCATCCCCGCGCAGCACGGCCTCCACCACCTGCTGCGCGCTCTCGTCGATGACGTGCACCTGCACATCGGGCTGCTCCACGGCAAAGGTCTTCAGCACGGGCGGCAGCAGATTGGTGGCCACCGAAGGCACGCAGGCAACCGTCACCCGGCCACGGCGCAGCTTCAGCTGGTCATCCACGCGCTGCACGGCCTCGTCCAGGCCGGCCAGGGCCCTGCGCGCCTCCTGCAGGAATTCATGGCCCACCTCGGTCAGCTCCACACGCCGCGTGGTGCGCTCCAGCAGCCGCGCGCCCAGCACGGACTCCAGCCGCTCCACCCGCCGGCTCAAGGCAGGCGGCGACAGGAAAAGCGCTTCTGCGGCCAGGCGAAAGCTGGCTTTCTCGGCCGTGGTCACGAAGGCGATCAGTTCCCCCATGTCGAATTTGATGCGCTGCACGCAACAGTCCTTCCAAAAGTTGCAATTCACAGAATAACACCCGCTGCATAGGATGGCGCCCTTGATAACGCTGCCCCCTGCGGGCAGGCAAGACCAACAAACGGAGACGACATGCACCAACGCAGACTGATCGCAGGCGGCGCCCTGGCCGCCCTTCTTTCCCTGGCCGTGGGCACCGCCCAGGCCCAGGACTTCCCCCCCAAGAAACCCGTGGTCATGGTGGTCGGCTTCGCCGCAGGCGGCTCGGCCGACATTGCCGCGCGCATCATCGCCAAGAAGCTGGGCGAGAACATCGGCCAGAGCGTGGTCGTGGAAAACAAGCCCGGCGCGGGCGGCAACCTGGCCCACACGCAGGTGGCCAATGGCCCGTCCGACGGCTCGGTGCTGCTCTTCGGCTCCATCGGCCCGCTGGCCATTGCGCCGCACTTCATGAAGATCGGCTACGACCCGCTCAAGGACCTGGCCCCCATCACCATGGGCGTGAACTTTCCCAACGTGCTCGTCGTGCCTGCCGCCACCGGCATCAAGACCCTGGGCGAATACGTGGCCAAGGCCAAGCGCGAACCCGGCAAGCTGGACTTCGCCTCCACCGGCCCCGGCTCCGCATCGCACCTGGCCGGTGAACTGCTCAACGATGTCGCCAAGATCGACACCCTGCACGTGCCCTACAAGGGCGGCGCGCCCGCCCTGCAGGACGTGCTGGGCAACCGCGTGACCTCCTTCTACGCAGCCCCGCCCACGGCCCTGCCCCACATCGAATCGGGCAAGCTCATTCCGCTGGCCACCACGGGCCTCACGCGCCCGGCCTACCTGCCCAACGTGCCCACCGTGGCCGAGAGCTTCCCCGGCTTCAACGCCACCAACTGGTACGCCTTCGTGGCATCCGCCAAGACGCCCAAGCCCTTGCTGGACCGCTGGAACACCGAGCTGGTCAAGGTGCTGAACACCCCAGAAGTGCGCGACAACCTGCTCAAGCACGGCCAGACCGCCGCCCCGGGCACCCGCGAGGAACTGGGCCAGTTCATTGCCGCCGAGCACGCCAAGTGGGGCCGCATCATCCGCGAGCGAAAAATCACCGCCGATTGATTCCCTCGGCAGCCGTTAGCCGTTCCCCAACCATAAAAAACCAGGAGACAAACCATGACCGCCATCCGTTCCACCCCCCTGCCACCCTCTGTGCAGTCCTCCGTGCCATCCACCCTGCGCCGCCGCACCCTGGGCGCGCTGCTGGGCGGCGCCCTCAGCCTGGGCCTGGCCCTGGGCGCTGCCACGCCTTCCACCGCCGCCGCAGATGAAATCCGCGTGGTCACCTCGGGCGGCTTCTCTGCTGCCTACGACCAGCTGATACCCCTGTACGAGCAGGCCACGGGCCACAAGGTCGTTACCTCGCGCGGTGCCTCCATGGGCAATGCGCAGGACTCCATTCCCAGCCGCCTGGCGCGGGGCGAGCAGTTCGATATCGTCATCCTTGCGGATGGAGCCCTGGACAATCTGGCCGCCCAAGGCAAGGTGGAAGCGGGCAGCCGCGTGGACCTGGCGCGCTCCATGATCGGCATGAGCGTGCGCAAGGGCACGCCCAAGCCCGACATCAGCACCGTGGACGCGCTCAAGCAGACCCTGCTGGATGCCAAGACCATTGCCTACTCGGCCAGCGCCAGCGGCACCTACCTGGCCAACGAACTGTTCCCGCGCCTGGGCGTGGCCGAGCAGATGAAGGGCAAGGCCACCCGCATCCTCAGCGAGCGCGTGGGCGCCGTGGTGCTGCGTGGCGATGCGGACATCGGCTTCCAGCAGGTCAGCGAACTGCTGCCGTTCAAGGAACTGGAATTCGTCGGCCCCCTGCCCGATGAAGTGCAGCAGCGCGTCTTCTTCTCCGCAGGCGTGGCCACCGGCGCCAAGAGCCCTGACACGGCGCGCCATCTGATCCGCTTCCTGGCAGCCCCCGCCGCCGCACCCATCGTGCGCAGCACGGGCATGGAGCCGGCGGCCAAGCCCTGACGGCAGGCCCCTGAGCCCTCAAGGCTCTCTAGGCACTCAAGGCCCTCAAGGCCCTCGACACACAGGGGGCCTTCACCCCTCCCCGGTTCGACCTCCATTCAGCGGCGCTGCAACGGCACTGCTGCGGCATGCCGCTGCCCAGCCCTATCACCCTCGCCACACCCATGAACACCAAAACCCTGGTGCTGATCACCCTCGCCGCCGCACCGCTGTCGACCCTTGCGCAATCCAGCATCACGCTCTACGGCATTGCCGATACCGGCGTGCGCTACACCAGCGGCCTCACCGCTGCCAACGCGGCCAGCAACACCTCGGGCGCCGCGCTGTCCAGCGGCGTCAACACCACCAGCCGCTTCGGGTTTCGGGGCCGCGAAGACCTGGGCGGCGGCATGTACGCCCTGTTCAACCTGGAAACCGGCCTGAACCTGGACACCGGCACCACCGCCAACTCCAGCAAGTTCTTCGACCGCGCGGCCATCGTGGGCCTGGGCGGCGGCTGGGGCCAGGTCACGGCCGGCCGCCAGACCAACCTGCTGGCAGATGCCATCAGCCCCGTGGACCCCGTGGGCATGCGCTTCGCCGCCTTCAACCCCAACATCGCCACCGCCGCGCTCAGCAGCCACGGCCTGGGCGTGGAATACGGCAGCGCGGGCGCCACCACCGGCTCGTACCGGCTGGACAACTCGGTCAAGTACACGGGCCGCTTCGGCGGCCTCACCGCCCGCGCCATGTACAGCTTTGGCGAGACGGCGCAAGGCGGCTCCGCCCGCTCATCGGCCGGCGCAGGCCTGGCCTATGGCACGCAGACATGGACCGTCTCCGGCGCCTACCAGCGCTTCAAGACCGCAGACCAATGGGAGCTGAAAGCCGCCACCCTGGGCGCCTCCTACAAATGGGACAACCTGCGCCTTGCGCTGAACACCGCGCGCAGCGACGGCCAGACCAACGCCACCACCGCCCGCACCGTGCAGCGCGTGCACTCGCTGGGCGCCACCTGGTCCGCCCGCAGCACGCTGGACCTGACCGCCGCCCTGTACCGCGTGGAACGCGAACGCAGCGGCCGCGCCGCAGACGGCTACACCCGCGCCCTGCTGTTTGCGGAATACAAGCTCTCGCGCCGCAGCAAGCTGTATGCAGAGCTGGACCGAACCCACTGGAGTGGAGGGTTTCAGGGCGGGCAGAACAAGGATGTGGCTACGGGGGTGACTGCGGGGTTGATGCATAGCTTCTGAGGGGCGCTGCGAGCACTCGCCCCACTGCCACCTCAGCCGCTTAGCTTTTTGAACGGACTGTCGGAAGTGATCCAGCCCTTGCCTTGGGGGCAGATCACTTCCTTGTAACGCAGCTCCTTTTCAAAGCTCCACTGCTGGCCGAGTGCGCAAACGTCCCCTGCGTTGAGGACAAAGGCCACCGTCTGTGGATCGCCTTTTTTCAGCAGAACATCGACGCTTTGCGTCGCTTCCCACCGCCCACTCGGCGACTGGCCGCATCCCAGAATTGTCAGCAACGCCATGATCGCGCCCCTTCGCAATACGGTTCTCATCAACTGCCCTTCTTGTAGTTGTCGCGCTTCAGAACTCTGTCGGATCGAGAGATGGCGATCAGAAGCTCTTTGGGTGAGACCATACGCGATGAAGACGGAACCATCTGGAACCGTGGGTCATGGGCAAGAATCCCAGCGATCTCAAGCACTTCAGCCACATTGGTAGAGCAGCTGTTGTCTGTAAGACTGTATGGCTTCTGGGCGGCGACACGGCTGTCAAGTTCAGACTTGATTTTTGCCTTTTCCGTCAATGAAACTCGCAAAGTCAGCCCCACAACATCCCGGTACTCCAAGTTGGAACTCAAATAGCCAGATCTTTCAAGAACGGCGTAGCGGCTGTGCGACTGGCTATAGACCTTGCCATCCAAATCAATCGCCGCGTGCCCCCACTGCGATCCTGTGCTGATCAAACGTCCATCAAAGATCAGCACCTCAATCGTTGGTGCTTGCTGTACAGGCTCTACGCGCATGCGTTGCGCCATTCTTCTCTCGTAGCCAAAAATCGCAGGCGGCTGCTTCAGGAGCTCGAACATACGCGTCGCTGGTGCTATACGCCCCTTGATCATCACCTGATCACCGGTCAATAGCTGAAACGCCTCGATAGCACGCTCCAGTTCCTGGGACCATCTTCCATCTACCCGCAACTGTCTGCGGCAAGGATCACGTTCAAAGTGCCCATTGAGCAATTTCTGAACAACCACCACGTCCTTGGGATGGTTCATTGCCGAACGGCCCACTGGGCCCGAAATTTTCTCAGTCTGTGACATTCCCGCTCCCTCCGTAGCTATGCATCATGAAAACAATAGTTATAAGCTATCAACAAAGAATGCAAAGTTTTATCTGATAGAGGTACACAGGTTTCACGCATGCTCAGGTCAAGAGAGCCCCTGCAAACTGCTATCGCTTACCCTCGAGAGGGCCGAAAACTCCGTTTCCAACGACACTGGACCACCGCAGGAAGGAAGCCGCTGTGGTCATACGCTGACGGGCTACACGAAACGTGCAGTCTGCCCACTTTGCGACGGGGTCACGTCTTTAACGTGAGGCGCACTTCGGCCAGCACCGGACTTTCGATGCCAACACCCATCTTTGCTCAGGAGACCCTGTGAATCACGTAATCGAGGACTTAACGGCAAAGCCGCCACTGCTGGAAGACCCGACATATCCAGGGCGCACCGGCGGGTACGTGGCGCGCATCACCGGGAAGCTTTTGCAGGAAGCGGCGATTGCTGGGCATCGTCAATTGTTTTTGCCCTCGCCGACTTCGGCGACGAGCTCGTGCGTGTATTTGGGCCCGGACGCCAGAGGAACGCCATTGTTCGAGGTGCCTGGCGAGTTTTACGCCGCCGTCTTTTCGCGAATCAAGACTCTGTTCGATCCTGATGCGGTAGACGACGCAGGGGTGCGCATCGTAGCGTACGGCGGTTGTTCATTTGCAATCTCCATCACCGCTCCCTTAGCGGAGCATTGCGGCGCATCGCTCAGCATCCGTCCAGCAGGAGTGGACAAGGTAGACGCCAAGGATGGGGGATAGTGGGCATGGCCTGCAAGAATCGGCCATGAACAGTCAGCCACAGCAGACTTCCGAGCGGCGGCTTAAGGCTGGAAGCGGACCTCAGTTGCTCAACAGGAGTTCGACGCGGCCTGCTTCAACTGCTAGTCCGTGCTCCTTCAAGATTGACGAGAGCACACCCAGGTAGACGCTCTCCTCTACGAGGACTTCCCAGCCCGGTGGCAGCGCAATTGCGAAGCCATAGACAAGCAAGGTCCTCGGTGGGATGTTGATCCGTTCAACCTGAATTTCGTACTCATCCAGGTCTTCTGGATAGATGACGCCGAATCCCCCGTTGCTGTTTCCGTAGCCATGCCGTAGCTCTGCGAACTCAGCCAGCTGAGATAGCTGCCTCCAGTACAGGATTACTTCCCTGCATGCGGCGAGCGGTTCAGGCGCATCCAACATCCGGCACCTCCATTGCGTTAACGATTTCTATTCTGCCCACGGACGATGCTCGCTTATGCTGCAAAGCAAACAACAACTACTGCCTAGAAGTTAGCGCCAGCAATGGGTCGATTGCTGGCTGACGCGCACGACCGCTGGCGGGGAGTTCAACACTATCCCGCTGATCCGCAGAGCCTGCCGCCAGGCGACAGACCGCTCACGCTGCAGAAGACCTCCAGCGTGGCGGGTTCAGGCTGCTAGCGACCGGTCGCCCATTCAACTCCGAGAGACTGCTGTTTAAAACTGCGGTCAGTCAGTCAACTCGAAATCACCGTCAGGGGGTGATTGGTAACGGTGCGTAGGAAGAGGCTAGTGGCACCAAGGATGGCAAGGTGTTCATTCTCGATGCCCGCTTTGGAAAGTCCTGGTTGAACGATGCCGACGCGAAAGACGACGTATTTACGTCGCGAGGCCTTTCTCAGTACGACGAGCTTGTCCAGACTTCCGCGAACAAAGCGCGTCGGACGACCTGCACGATGCTTGGTCTCACGCTCTGTGAGATGAGCGACCAAGTTGGGGAAATTCCACGTCCACTTAGTTGATTTTTGCGCTTGGCCGCATACCTCGTAGAGGTCTTTCACGCGGTTTCCAGGAGCGACTCCCGAAGAGTATTTGCAGTGCCACAAAGTCACGGTGACGGTTTGCTCTCCATCTTCAATGGCTACGATATCCGCACTTTCCCCGGCATCATCGTCATCAACGATGAACGCCGATGGCCCTTGCTCAAGATGCTCGATGAATTTCTGCTGAATGGAGCGAGGACGCAGCGCTCCATCTTTCCACCGACTTTCCTGATTTTGGAGTGTGTTGCCCCACGCTAACGGATTTATCAGCTCTGGGTCATAAACCTCCGCCAGTTCCTCACGCGGCTTCAGCAAAATTTCGCCGGATAGTTGCGACCCATCCGCTAGTCGCACGAGAGGAGGGTTGGTCGTGAAGAAGTCGACTGCGAGCTCTGTCTTGTTGAAAGCCTCGATGCTGACTTCGGGCCCTTCGACCCGCGCAATTGAATAGAACAGTCCCTGTGCTTGTCCTTCAGGGATTAGCGTCATCTTGAACACGTTCTCGACTTCAATGCCAGCCTTCAGCTTGAACGTGAATTCTTTACCCGCTGGAGCCCATTCGACAATATCTAGCTGGCATTCATGAAAACTATATCTGCTCTCCCCGTGCACGACGGTGATCTTGAAACTCGCAGACTCGAAGAGCTGGTCGGGCCAATCGATCATCATTGCGTGCTGGTCCGGGAGCACGCCGCCTTTGCGGAGCTCTGGTACTAGCGTGTGCTTGAGGAAGTCGTTGGGTTCGATGTTCGCATTCGATAGCTTCACCCCCAGGTCTTGGCACCAATTCCTCCAACCGGCCAGAGAGTCCGTCTGGAGGGACCAGATTTTTCCCTTCCGTGAGCACCCAATGCTCACTCTCTTACCATCTTCGTAGCCAACGCCCATGACGTTCGACTTCATCTTGTCCTGCTGCAGCACAGGATCGATGGCGTCACGTACATCGAGGCCAGCAAACATCTGGTATCTGACGTTCCGGCTCAGGCCCTTCAAGCCCACGCTATGCAGCGTCATTCGGCGCAAATTGCCGAAAGCCCTGAACACGTCCTCATCGCGAACCGGTTGTGGGTCAGTCGAGAGACTCTTCGCCAGCTTCCACGCGAAATACTTGCGGGAGCTGTTGATGAAAAGTAAACCTTTGTCCTCGTCATAAAAGGCGATGAACAGGTCCCAGGTATCGATGACGATGTCACGGGAGTCCGTCCAGTCGACCTTGTCTTCCTGATTGACAATGAAGACCAGCATCTTGTCTTGCTGACTGAAGATCGGCTGATGAATTACTTGGCTCGGCCGAAAGGCATTGGCATAGCCAGTGTGGTCGAAGTCCGGCACGCGAAACACTTCCGTACTCAGCTTCGGATTCATCGTGAGCGTGGATATTTCCAGCTCCGTAGCCGCTTCCTCCAAGGGTTGAAGATTTTCCACCAGCTCTGAAAGCTTCGCCTGTGGATCGATTGCGTCGTAGCTTAGGTCCGAGAGTAGATTGTTCCAATCAGCATCTTCTTGATAAAGACCCTCCAGAGCTTCTGGCACGCCGTCTTCAGCAGTATTTGCAACGAAACTTGCGTCTCCAACTTTGTCGGCTGCACGGGCGAAGCGGCCAATGAACTGAAGCGTGATGCCCAGGCTTTTGTGGACAGAGTGCAGCGCGGCGATCTTGAGCTGCGGCAGGTCAAATCCTTCACCGAACATGTCCACGCAGATGACGATCCTGTGCTGGCCACCACGAATATTCCGTAGCACCTGTTCGCGACCCTTCGTATAGCTATGGACAAGCACAGGATTGAGGTCCGGAAACTCTGCACTGTAGATGTTGTCGAACAGATCCTGCGCCTGACCAATGGTATTGGCTCTCGCCAGCAGCATGTGATCCAAGCCGTTTGCCAAGTCGGTCCTCAGTTTCTCAACGGCTTTCTCGGCGATCCGCAGGTCTGCCAAGGAGCTGTCCGGCTCAAAGACCTGCAGGAACTGGATTGGCTTGAAAAACTCGCCCTCCTGGGCGAGCTGAAGCGGGTAGTTGTAGATGATTTTCCCATTCAATGCCTTGCCGTCTTCGCGGAACGGCGTTGCAGTGAACAGCAGCATCCGAGCGTGCACGCAATAGCTAGAAAATCTGTTCCAAGTTTTCGCCTGCGCATGGTGCGCCTCATCGAAGAAAACTTCACTGAAGAGCGCCGCAAAAGCCTTCTGCTCGTTCTCATCGCCTCGACTGATCGAAGCCATGGTCGTCACCACGATATTGCAACTGCAGAGCGCGTCGAACTGGGCCGCAGTCGGCTTTCCTGTCAGAACCCCCACGACTGGATTGAGTACGTCCGTGACGATGCCCAACTTCCTCAGGAGCCCGTACTCCCTGAACTTATCTGCCGTCTGTTGACGCAGCGCATCTGTTGGCACTATGACCAAGATGCGATTACCGCGCGACTCAACGGTGACGGCCAGCATGACCTCCGTCTTACCGGTCCCTGTGGGCATCACAATGATGGCCGGGTCTTTGCTCAAGCTCCAGTGCGCCGCTATCGCGTGGAGCGCGCCGATCTGAGGTGCGCGCAAGCCAGGTCTAGCAGCGTGCCCCTCAACTGCAACAAGCTCGGAAACGTAGTTGATCCCGCCTCGCCATGAGGCATGTGCTTCAGCCTTCAGTCGATTACCTTCGGCCAAATTGTTTTCGACTTCCCGAAAGCGCGCATCAGCGACTTCAAGTATGCCGTCTACAACCTCACCATCAGTCCCACGCAGCACCCCGGCAGGAGCTAGATCTGTGAAGTCAAAGCTGTTCACCATCAAATCGATTGCGTAGACAGCGCCGTCTTCAGTAGTCGCCCTTAAACGTTTGAAATTTGGGCCTCGGGACCGATGGGCAACGATAGTGGCCGCACAAACAGCGCTCGCACGCCCGACGCATGAAGCGTCGATGACGCCGTCCCGGTTCTGGAAGGCATATTTCGTCGGCAGGCGTATGCGCGTTGCCGCAACCAAATCCGCTTCTGTGACCATTGCCCTGCTCCGTTAGGTTTTCGCGCGTCGTCCCCATAGCGAGCACAACTCATCAATCTTACGCAAGCGCCATTATTTACTGTATAGGCGTAAGGCTTGAAGACGCCTTTGATGAAGGCTCGCGGTCCCAGAGGCGTCGTTCTGCAAGTGATTGCTGAACGACAGCAATCGCTGCAAAGCCGACACCTGCAGGCAACAGATGAGCGTCACCAAATGGGTAGATATCAGACCAGAAGCTGGACCTCCAGCCAAGCCGGTTGACCAGTCCTGAGCAGATGCTCCGTGTCGCATTGCTTTCCAAGGCGGCGTTCACGGAGCTGCGCATACTGGCAGATCCTAGGCTCAAGGTCGCGGAAACTTCCGCCGCAACTCCAGCATGGTTCCGATCACAGAAAGCCCATGTTCGTCACTGCGCATGACGGGATGGTCTTGATTGAGCGGGATCAGCTCAAACACCTCATTACCCAGCCTATCGTTTCCGTGTAGCCGGTATTTCCGAAACAGGGCTTCGGTCTTTCCCGCCTGGGCGGCCACGTAGTCTCCAGGCTGAGGCTTGACACCTGGATCAATCAGCACGCGGTCTCCTTCACGGAACTCCGGAGTCATGGAGTTGCCAGCCAACTGGAGGAAGAAAGCATGAACTGATGCCTCGTTGGCAGAGACTTCCGTGCCCAGACTCTCCAAGCCCTCGACGGCTTCACTTCGGGCAACGGCTTGGCTGGAAGTAAGCACCGGGTATCGCCGAATTCCGCAGGGAAGCTGAGCAAGCATCGCCGCCTCGTCAGGCGTCATCACCCCCTCGCCGCTTTCCAGCCAAAGAGCGCTCACTCCGCACGCTGCTGCCATCGTGGCAGTCCGCTTGGAACCATGTCCCTTCGACTCAAGATCCCCAATGGATGACTGCTTCAACCCTGCCTTTGCGGCGAGCTCCTCTTGAGTAAGACCTGCATGAGCACGAGCTGCTTTAAGACGCTTGGCGAAATCTGTGGACATAGCGCCGAAGCTTACGGAAAACCGATAACGATATATCGTTTGTCTTTTAACGATTAAACGTTAGACTACGTGCATGCAATGGAAAGACTACCTCGCCAAGCTTGCAGCGAAGGGTGTCAGTCAAAGCCAGATCGCCCGCGAAGTGGGCTGCGGTCAAGCAACGATTTCTGACCTCGCACTGGGCAAGACCAAGGAACCACGAACATCTTTGGGTATGGCGCTCATGCGCATCGGTGCCCGCTGCGGTATCGAGACACCCTTCGGATCGGTTCCCCCAGGCCAAAGTCGCAAAACCGATGAGTGAAGCGATGCACATCACCCACCACTTCACTCCCGGCCTGCACTTCGCCGCACGCTGGAAGTACGCCGCCCGCGCGCCATCGGGCCGGGCCTGTTGGTCGCGGCTGCCGCTGGGGCAGCCGGATACGGGCAGGGCCGATCCGCATGGCGCCTGGTGGTGCGTGCGGCGCTGCGCTGCCGTGCTGCGGCGGGAGATGTGGCAGTCGGTGCATCTGCCGCCAGGCATGCCCTTGCGGCCGGGGCCGGAAGATGTGGCGCTGGCTCTGCACGCGCTGATGCCGCGTTGGCAGGTGCAGCTCAGCGCAGGGGCCGGGCACAGTCCGCTGCAGTCCTGCACCCGGGCGCTGCTGGCGGGCGGCGGGGCCGTGCTGCAACTGCAGTCAGAGGCGCTGAACCGGCGCCCGCAGAGCACGTTCTGGGCCTGGGTGATTGGTGTGGAGATGCATCAGAGAATGCTGCCCGCGCCGGTGAAGCCATGGCCCTCATGCCGTGCGCCCCGCCCTGCCGCGCTGCTGACCATTCCCTTTGGCTGGAGCATGCCCTGGGCCTGCGGCTATGCGGCGCGGGTGCAGGTGAACCGCGACGGGCACTGCGATGTGGATGGCATTGACGGGCAGTGGCGCGAGTGCCGCTGCCTGACCGCGATCACGCTGTCGCCCGCGCAACGCGGCAATGCAGGGCCATTGACGGGGCACGCACCGTGTTGAAGTCCACCACGACAAGGTCCCACATGGATGAGACCACGCACCTCACCCACCGCTTCACCCGAGGGCTTCGCTTTGACGGACTGTGGACCTACTCGGCGCTCACGCCTTCAGGCCGAGCCTATTGGGCACGACTGCCGGCAACCCGGGCAGGCGGCATGGCTGCAGCAGATCCACAGCGGGCCTGGTGGTGCGTGCGCCAGTGCGTTGCAGTGCTCAATCGCAGGCCCTGGCGTTCCGCGCATCTGCCCTCGGGCCTGCCTGCGCATCCGGAATGTGGCGATGTGGCGCTGTCCCTGGGCGCAATGCTTGCGGACTGGAACGTGAAGGTGCTGGATGACCCCTCGACACAGGCGCCGCTGCTGCGCAGCACCGATGCGCTGCTTGCCGGTGGCTGCTCTTTGCTGCAACTGCAGGCCGAGGATTCAAGCGATGGCGTGCAAGCCGTTTTCTGGGCCTGGGTGATCGGCGTGGAAATGCACGAGAGGTTCCAGCGTGCCAAGCGCATTTCAGCCTTTGACATGCCCGGGCGCCCTGGCGCGCTGCTGATCTGGCCCTTCGGCTCGCCCCTGGCATGGAATCACGCCTTGAGGGTGACGGTGGATGGCGAGGGGCTGTGTGATGTGGATGGCCTGGATGCGCGCGCAAGCCGGTACCGCTGCACGGCGGCCATCACGCTGGAGCCACTGAGCAACGACATTGCCATCAACGGCAGCTTCTCCTGACCGGCTTTTCCTGACCCGAAGAAATGCAGAACTCCAATCTCACCCCAGAGCAGTACGAGCGGGAAATTCCGCTGGAGCCAGGTAGTCCCGGTCAACGCCTCATCAGCGGCCTGCTCTTTGATGGTCACTGGCAATACAGAAGGCGTGCGGAAGCCGGCAAGACCAGCTGGACACAGCTGCCGATGGCCTCCGACCTTGCTGGCCCGGCCGACCCTTATGGCACCTGGTGGTGCGTTCGCCGGTGCGCCGTGGTTCTGGAGCAGCACCACTGGTTGTTCCTGCGGCTGCCCGTTCACCTGCCCCCGCTTCCCGGCGTGGAGGAGCTGGCGCAGATCCTTGATGTGCTGCTGCCCGATTGGGACGTACAGGCACCTGATGAATGCGCCCGGACGCCCTTGCTGTGCGCCCAGGCAGTCGAGCAGGGAGGCAGTGCCTTGCTGATGCTGGAGTCACCGGAATGCGAAGGGCCCAAGCCAGGCATTTTCTGGGCCTGGGTGGTGGGGTACGAGCCGGAGCTGCCGTTGTCGTGCACCGACGATTGCGTTGCGTCCGACACATTGCCGTCAGCGGGTGCGCAGGCCATGGCGCCTCCCAAGGCTTTGCTTGCCCTGCCCTTTGGCTCGACCCTGCCCTGGTCCAGCGGGTACGCCACCCGGATCCAGGTGCAAGCCGACGGGACCTGCCTCCTGCATGATGCGGGCGGCCCCTGGCACCCATGCCAGTGGCTTGGCACAGTCACGCTTGCAGCCAGGCCCGCACCGGACTGCCGGTAGTGGATCTGCAGCCGCAATGCACATGCCCAGGTCTCCAATTCGCACCTTCATGCCGGGCCTGCGCTTCGATACGCAATGGCGCTACGAGGTGGGTACACAGACGCGCAAGACGCGCTGGGCCACACTGCCCACGGTTCCCGATGCCCAGTGCCTGCCCGATCCGCTGGGCGCCTGGTGGTGTGCACGGCGATGCGCTGCCGTGCTGCGGCAACGGGCATGGCTGCAGGTGCAATTGCCGCTGCAGTTGACGCCACAGCCCGGCCCGCAAGAGCTGGCGCAGGTTCTGGCTTTGCTGCTGCCCGGCTGGAAAGCGCAGCTTGAGAATTTCCCCGCCCTCGCTCCGCTGCGTTGTGCCCAAGCCATGCAGCGGGGCGGCAGCGCCATGCTGCTGCTGGAAATGCCAGGTCACAGGTTTCGCCACCCGGCGCTCTTCTGGACCTGGGTGATCGGCATGGAGCGATCACCGCTGCGCCTGCGCTCTGCAAACAATCTCACGCGCCTCGAACCCTATCCACCAGCGCAGCCGCTGCCCGAAGCCTTGCTGGCCATGCCCGCCCGCCGCTCAAGGCCCGGCGCCAACCGCCACGTCACCCGCATCCAGATGGACGCCGCCGGGCGCTGCATCTCGGATGACGCCGCCTGGCCATCGGATGGATGCAGGTGGCTGGCGTGCATCACGCTGGAGCAGTTGGGCGTGGGTTGAGCCTGAGTTGGGCCGTGGTGGCAATGCGCGCACGGCCCGTGCCCTCAGTCCCCGCGCACGCCTGCCTCTCAGATGCGCGGCGTGTACTTGAGCGTGAACATGACGTTGCGAGGGTCGCCGAAGTCGTTGTTGCCGTTTTGCTCGGCAAAGCCGGGGATCCAGTAGCGCTTGTCGAAGACGTTGTTGAGGTTCATGACTAGAGCTGACTGGATGTGGTGACGGCGGCGCAGCGGGATGTGTTGTGGGCGGTAGTCCGTATCTACTGGCAACGATGACCTAATTTGTCATTTGCTCAAGAGTCAATCTTGGGCAATCTTGGCACTCCCTTGGAATATTTTCAAATATCACATCATTTCCCACCATGATGCTATTCATTGGCGGTTCAAGATACCAATATATTGAGCCATTCAGCCAAAGATCCACCACAGCGCTTTCAGAAATAAGTCTACCTGTTTTTACTTCATAAAGACGCACAGTCATGGGCATTTTCATCTGGCGATAAATCAGTTTCTGGGCTAATGGCACGTAATAGTACTCAACCCTGTAAACGCCGCGGGGGCTGATGCTCTCACCTTGTTTCTTTGGTATCATGAACAGCAAAAGCAATACCGTAACCACTACCATCCCCAGGATGATAAATATCCATTTTTTACTATATTTAATCTTCACAAAATTATCTCCTGAGGGTGATTTATTTTTACCCGATGAACATTAGATAAAATCATAAAATCACCACCTCTATTATTTTTTCTTCTCCATTCTCGAAAATCATCATTTTGTACTGCATATTTATATTTTTTTACATCTTCGGGTTTCTCATGCACCGTCTTCCTCTCTGTCTCAACATCCCAACGTATTTGATAGGTTCTTTCAACCCCTTCAAATCCCCAAAACCCTAATGGCTGGGACAAAAGATCAAAAGAATCATTGAAATCATAGGCATCCCTTAGATAAAAACCCAGTTCTTCAGGAATGAATTTCAGTTCACTGCCACTAGAAACAACAGTGCCCTCCACTGCAACGTTCATTTGCGCCTCGCCCATTGCCCCATAGAAATCATCCATCGGATCGCTGAGATGCCCAAATTTGATGTAATTTATTTGGCAGGTTTCTTCCAATATTTTTGAAGAACGAGATAGATCACCGAATTTCCAGGATTTATCGGACTTTCCCAGGCTTTGAGCTAAGATTCGAGATTTCAAAACCATCCTACCCGGCTTTGAATCCCACCGTCTAGTCAATTCGGACATTGCATTTTGCACTCGAGCGAATCCAAGCGCCCATTGCATGGTAACCAAGCCTTCTTCCAAATATGCTGCCCCAAGTGCATTTGGACGATAGTGTCCTTTTCCCAGCTTCATATCATCGGGCATAGCAAAAGCAGCGCCATTGAACCAACGTTCCATCAATGCGGCAGCCACATGCCAACCAAGCCTTGTACGCATTACCAACGGAATATCTCGCAACTGAAAAACCTCAGTTGTGTATTTATGCCTGGGCAACTCTTTTAATTGAGATCTGAAAACTTCCTGATCCATTTTAATCAACTCAGACATTAGCACCTCCCATATCACCAAAAGATGTTTATTGTATCTTTCAAGAATTCATTAAAACAACCCAATCAATCAGCATGTTGGAAAACCACCAATGAGCATGGCATGCTAACCACTCCGGAAGCTCCAATCGGTAACCAGCTGTCTACTACTTCGCCTTCAACGCAAGGAACGCAACCTATCAGAGGGTTGCCGCTGGTGCCGTCTGCATCACAATTTTTGGTGCAACGAATTTAATTGGAGAAACAACGCAGACACGGTTTGATTCAGCTCGCAAATACTCCGGGGTCCACGCCATCCCTCCCAATCCAGAGGCAGCCCGACGGCCTGTGCGACCTGTCCAGCACAGACGGCCCCTGGCGCGTCTGCCGCTGGCTTGCCACCATCAAATGCAACGCGACGGTATGCCCGAAGCCTGCGTGCGTTGCCGGCATATGGAGGAGCAATTGGCTGGAGAGTTCAAGCCACCAGCCGCTCACTACGCGTTGTGCAGCGACAGCCAAGGGTTCTACGCCGAGTCTCTGAAGCCCTTTCCGGCAGCGGGCGCAAGTGGGATGGCACACCAGAAGCCACGATGCAGATGGCAATAGTGCTCGCCCCGATCCGCATGGGTTCTTGATGCACCCTGCGCAGCACGCCTCAGGTGGGCGTATCCACGTCATCCCAGTCATTGCCTTCGAAGCGCACCAGCCAGTTCAGCGCATGGTGGCGTTCCATGAGCACGTCGGCGCTCAGCCCGGCGGGCGCGGGCTGCTGCTGCACCTGGGCCTGGCGCACGATCCAGTGCAGGCGGTAGTGCTGGTCCAGGGCGTCGAGGATTTCGCTGTCGGGCCGCATGCGTGCGGCATGCAGGGCGCCTTGCAGGCTGCCCGCCTGCAGCAGGGTGCGCGAGGTAAGCGGCACGTCGCAGATGGCGTCGGGTGCGGTGCGGGCACTCGCCCAGCACCCCAATACGAGGGTCGTGCACCATCGCACCTTGCATGCTAGATTCACCGCAGAAGCCCAACTGCCAAAGTAAAAACCCAGAGCCATTCCCATGACATGACGCCCCACTATTTCGTAGGCGATGCCCTTGGATTCATCAGCATTGCACCTTTTCAAACCCTGCAGATCAGCAATGGTGGAATTCTTCGTCTGCTCAAGACGATCCACCACGGGGGCAGCGCCTACCGCAAGTTCCTGTCCTTGTACCCCGAAGTACGCTGCGAGCCGCTGGACTCGCTGTATTTTCTTCGCACCAGCCTCAATGCCTTTGACAGATCGCTGCTACACGATCTGCTTTTCTGCTACGGCTGGCGAGAGTCCAACTGGGGTGCACTCCTGGCGGCGCTGGCCCCAGCCCCTGAATACCGCGCCATGCTGGAGGACCGCCGCCCCAGCCTTCCATACGCAAGCCGGATCGTCGACTTGGCACTGGCAGCATGCGGCCACCCAGTGCCTGAACAATTGGTGGAGCACCAACATCTCCTGACCTCGATCAGGTCCATGCTAGACGAGCTACCTGCTGCAAGAATTCCCTTGCGCCCATCCCTCAATGCCGCCATCGAAAGCCAATACATCCGCGAGGTCGAGCACATCAGAAACATCTACCGGGTGCACGGCACGGATGCCGCAAAAAAGCAGATGACGCAAGGAGCCATTGGCTACTATGGAATGAGCCATAAATTGTGGGTGGCAAACGGGGGCCGTGCCTATCTGCCAAAGTAGTGCTCCCATCACCATGCCGCAAGAAGCATCTATTGCAACTTCCCTAGGACTCTCACCACCGCAATTGCGCCGTGGGACCTACAGGCCCCGGTTGCCCAGAAGCACACCAAGAAAGCTCTGAACGCCGAATATTCATCGGGCGGCAAGCGGTATGGGCATGCCAGCAAAGCATCGCCCCGATACCTGGCGACGGTACGGCCTGCAGACAGCGGGTGACTCAGCCCTGCAGCTCCAGCACCGCCATCCGGTCATACAGCGTGGCCCGCGAGATGCCCAACTGGCGCGCCGTGGCCAGTTTGTTGCCGCTGTTGGCGGCCAGGGTGGCAGTGATGGCCTTGCGCTCCAGCTCGGCCACCTGCTGGGCCAGGGGGCGAAGCAGGTCGGTGTCGGCGGGGCTGTTGTGGGCAGGGGACGGGGCGGGCGCAGTCTCGGGGCCCGGCGCGGGGGCGGCGGGTTCCACGCCGGATGAGCGCAGCACTTCGCGCAGTTGCTCTGCGTTGATGGCGGTGTCTTCGCTGCGCATGGCGGCCTGCTCCAGCACGTTGCGCAACTCGCGGATGTTGCCGCGCCAGGTCTGGCCGGCCAGCAGGGCCAGGGCGTCGGGCAGGAGTTCTGGCGGGGGCATGTCGTTGCGCAGGGCCAGTTCTTCGGAGAGGACTTCGACCAGGGCCGGGATGTCGCGCCTGCGTTCGCGCAGCGGCGGCACGCGGATGGGCAGCACGTGCAGGCGGTAGAAAAGGTCTTCCCTGAAGCGGCCATCGCGCACCATCTGCGGCAGGTCGCGCGAGGTGGCGGCCACCACGCGCACGTCAAAGCGCACGAGCTGGTTGGAGCCCAGCGGTTCGATCTCGCCCTCCTGCAGCGCGCGCAGCAGCTTGGCCTGCAGGTTCAGGGGCATGTCGCCGATTTCGTCGAGGAACAGCGTGCCGCCGTCGGCCAGCCTGAACTTGCCGTCGCGCGGCTTGCGGTCTGCGCCGGTGTAGGCGCCGGGGGCAACGCCGAAGAATTCGGCCTCCAGCAAGGCGTCCGGCACGGCGGCGATGTTGACGGTGACGAAGGGGCCGCCGGTGCGGGCCGATGCCGCGTGGATGGCATGGGCCAGCAGTTCCTTGCCGGTGCCGGTTTCGCCCAGCAGCAGCACGGGGCTGAGCGACTGGGCCGCGCGGCGTGCCTGGCGCTTGACCTCCACGGCCGCCGGGCTGCTGCCGACAAAGCTGGCAAAGCTGTACTTGGCGCGGCGCTCGCCCTGCACGGCCACGCGCAGGCTGCGGTTGCGCTGGGCGGCCAGCTCGCGCCGGGCCTCGTCCAGGTCGCGCTGCAGAACGGCGAACTTGCTGATCAGGGGCTGCAGCGTGGTCTCCGGCTGGTCGAAGAGCACGATGCCGATGGCACCGATGACCGCGCCCGCATCGTCCTTGAGCGGGATGCGGCTGACCACGAAGGTGCCGGCGCGGTTGGTGAGCAGGTCGATGAGTACGGGCTCGCCGGTTTCCAGCACGCGGCGCATGCGGGTGTTGGGGATGACGTCCTCGACCATGTGGCCCAGGAAGTCGTCCACCGAGGCCACGCCCAGGTCGGGCAGAAAGCGCTGGTAGCCCTCGTTGACCCAGACGATGCGCCCTGCCCTGTCGGCCAGGAACATGCCCTGGCTCATGGTGGAGAACAGCTGGAACATGGAGCGCGCTGCCAGCGCGAGGATGCCGTCGGCATCGAGCGGCAGGGGCTGGACCAGGGTGGGTGTGGGCGGCATGGATGGCATCCTAGCCGAGTCGCCTTGGGTCCCCTTGAGATCCCTTGAGATCCCTTTTTGCAGCCTGCGGGTCTGCCGCGCTCAGCCCTGCGCGATGGCGACCTGGGCGCAGATGGCGCGGCACATCTGCGCCGCCTGCGCGTTGGCGATGAAGTAGTAGATGCTGACGCCTTCGCGACGCCGGCCCAGCACGCCGGCCTGGTACAGCGTGTTCAGGTGCTGGGACATGTTGGGCTGCGTGGTGGTGATGTCGGCGAGCAGTTCGGTCACGTTCTTCTCGCCATGGCACAACACGCTGATGATCTTCAGGCGCACGGGCGCCGCCATGGCACGGAACAGCTCCGCAGCGCTCTCGAACACGCTGTCGTCGCTCAGGTCCATGCTGTCATTGCGGCTGTCCATAGGCGTCTGTCATCCTGGTAATGGCGGGTGGGCGGGTGGGCGGGCCGGCATGCTCGCCGCCCCATCGGGCTAGTTTATAGCCCGCAGGGCGGCAGCGCAGGCTCGGGCTCGGCTTGATCTACGGCAAGGCGCCGTGTCGTCGCTCAGAAATCAACCGTGGCCGACAGCAGGACCTGTCCAAGGCAGGCCGCACAGCGGCATCGGAGCCATCGCTCCGATGTCCAGGCTCAAATCTGAAAACAAGCTCTTGCCGGTTCACAGCTAGCGCGGCAGCAGGCCAGGCAGTATGGCGTTCAGATCCACCGCATCGGCCATGGCGCGATTGCCTTCGTCGCCAGGATGCAGGCGGTCGCCCGAGTCGAAGCGCGCCGCCATGCGGGAAGGATGGGCGCCATCGCGCAGCACGGCATCGAAGTCGATCACCGCATCGAAGGCGCCGCCCAGGCGTATCCAGGCGTTCACCTGCCGGCGCAGATCGTCCTTTTCGGCCTGGTAGTAGTCGTCCAGCGGCGTGCCTGGCAAGGCGCCCTCGAAAGGCGGCAAGGTGGCGCCGATCACGCGCAGGCCGTGGCTGCGCGCCCTGGCAACCAGCTGGCGATAGCCCTCTGCCATGTCCTGCAGCGTGGGACGCGGTGCCTGCCGCGCAAAGGCCGTGCCGGGCCAGGAAATATCGTTGATGCCCAGCAGCACGATGAGGCTGCGCACACCGGGCTGGGCCAAGACATCACGCTCGAGCCGCGCCAGCGCATGCTCGCCCATGCCATCGGACAGCAGGCGCGCGCCCGAAATGCCGGCATTGACCACCGCCGCGCCGCGCGGCGCAAGGCGCGCGGCCAGGAAGTCCGGCCAGCGGCTGTCCCGGTCCAGGCTGGCCGTGGCACCGTCGGTGATGGAGTCGCCCATCACCGCTACCACGGGCACCGCGGGCGCCGCAGGGTCGGCCTCGACCTGAATACCCGCCAACAGCGGGCGGGCCGTGCTGCTGAGTGCGCCAGGGTCCGAAGTCCGCAGCGCCGCAGCAGCGGACTGATCGCCCGCCACGATCCAGCCTGTCTGGCGCCCATCCCAGTGAAAACTCTGCACAGGCGTGACGCCGGGCAGGTACAGGCTCACGGCCACCTGCGACAGCGAGGCCAGCGGCAATGCCACAGGGTCGCTGACCAGGGATGCGCCTGCGGCAATGGTGGCTTGCGCGCTGCCGCCGAAGGTCACGGCCTGCAGGCTGCCAGCGTCAATGGCGCCTGCAGGCAACGGCTTTGCCACGGTCGCCCTGCCCACGGTCACAGGCTGGCCGCCATAGGCGTTGGACAGCACGATGCGCAGGCGCGGTCCGCCCAGGCTGATGCGCGCCACCTGGCGCACGGTCTGGTCCTGAAGCACGGCGGGCAGATTGGTGGGAAAGAGGAAGTCCGCCCCCCAGACCGGCTGCGGGCTGGCCTGCCACGTGGCAGCCCAGTTGGAGGCTTCAGCCGAACCCGCCGGCACCGTCGAATCCGCCATGGCTGGCGTGGAAATCACAAGCGCCAGAAGGGCCGCGACCGAGGCCGTGGAAAGCGATGGAAAAAGTTGCCGCATGCAAGGAACCCGATGTCTGTCGATGGCGGGATCATGGATTCAAGGGCTGCGCGGGACTAGACGGTCTGCGGGAACACCATCTGTGAATGGAAGGCATCAACCAGCGGACGAAAAAAAGCCCCTGCCTCGGAAGGCAGGGGCTGTCAGGGGCCCGGGGCGCCATGCGTGACACCGCCGGGCCGGCTAGCAACGGGTTGGCATCAGCCGGCAGCCGCCTCCGGTGAGGGCTTGGGCTGCAGGCGCTTGAGCACGCGCGGCACGATGAGCACGCAGGCCACGATGATGATCAGCGTCAGCGACATGGGGCGCTGCAGGAAGATCCACCAGCTGCCTTCGCCGATGGACACGGCATTGCGCATCTGTGCCTCGGCCAGAGGGCCCAGGATCATGCCGACCACGACGGGCGCGGTGGGAAAGTCGAAGCGGCGCATGATCACGCCCAGCACGCCGATGCCGTACAGCAGGAACAGGTCGAAGGCGCTCTGGCGCATGCCGTAGGCACCCACGGTGGCGAAGATCAGGATGCCTGCGTACAGCTGGGGACGCGGGATCTTGAGCAGCTTGACCCACAGGCCCACCATGGGCAGGTTGAGCACCAGCAGCATCAGGTTGCCGATGTACAGCGAGGCGATCAGCGCCCAGACCAGGGCGGCGGACGAGCTGAACAGCTGCGGGCCGGGGTTGATGCCGTAGTTCTGGAACGCACCCAGCAGCACGGCCGTGGTGTTGCTGGTGGGAATGCCCAGGGTCAGCAGCGGGATCAGCGCGGCGGTCACGGTGGCGTTGTTGGCGGCCTCGGGGCCGGCCACGCCTTCGATGGCGCCCTTGGTGCCGAACTCGGCGCGGTTCTCACCCTTGGCCAGCTTCTTTTCGGTGGCGTAGCTCAGGAAGGTGGGGATCTCGGTGCCGCCGGCAGGGATGCAGCCGAAGGGTGTGCCGATGACGGTGCCGCGCAGCCAGGCGGGCCACGAACGCTTCCAGTCGCGGCCGGTCATGTGCACGCGGCCCATCCTGTTTTGCGTATCGACGACCTTGCCTTCGTACATGGCGGCATACAGCACCTCGGCCACGGCGAACAGGCCCACGGCCACGAGCACGATGTCCACGCCGTCCAGCAGTTCCATCTTGCCCATGGTGTAGCGCGCAGCGCCCGAGATCTGGTCCATGCCGATGCAGCCCAGCGCCAGCCCCAGGAACAGGGCCGTCATGCCGCGCAGCGCGCTTTGGCCGAGCACGGCACTGACGGTGGTGAAGGCCAGCACCATCAGCATGAAGTACTCGGGCGGGCCCAGCTTGACGGCAAAGTCCGCCACCGACGGCGCGAACAGCGTGACGACCACGGTGGCCACGGTACCGGCGACGAAGGAGCCGATGGCGGAGGTGGCCAGCGCGGCGCCCGCGCGGCCGCTCTTGGCCATCTTGTTGCCCTCCATGGCCGTGACCATGCTCGCGGTCTCCCCGGGCGTGTTCAGCAGGATGGAGGTGGTGGAGCCGCCATACATGGCGCCGTAGTAGATGCCCGCGAAGAAGATCATCGAGGCGGTGACCTCGACCTTGGCGGTAATGGGCAGCAGCATGGCCACGGCCACGGCCGGGCCGATGCCGGGCAGCACGCCCACGGCCGTGCCCAGGGCGCAGCCGACCAGAGCCCACAGCAGGTTGGCGGGTGTAATGGCGGTGGCGAAGCCCGCCATCAGTGCGTCAAAGATTTCCATTACAGCCACCCCGTCTCAGTCAGGCCCGGCAGGTTGATTGCCAGGAATTGCGTGAAGGCCCAGAACACGGGCGCCGAGATGAGCAGCCCGGTGACCACGTCCTTGACCCAGGTGATGGGTGCGCCCGCCTGGGCCTGGCCGCCAGCACGGCGCAGGCCCTGCACGGCCAGCACGTAGCAGACGGTGCAGCTGACGATGAAGCCCACGGTGCCGATCAGTGCGGCGTTGACCATCAGGCCGGCCGACACCCAGACGAAGGCGCCGATATCGGCGCGTGGGTGGCCGCCAGGTGCGGAGGCTTCGCGGTAGCCGCCCGTGCGCGCCTCCCAGACCAGCCAGGCGCCGCAGACCGCGAGCACCACGGCGCACAGCCAGGGCAGGAAATTGGGGCCGACGCCGCCGTAGCCGGAGTCGGAAGGGATCTGCAGCGCGCCGAAGGCCAGGCCTGCAGCGACGAGCAGCACGCCAGAGCCGACGATGGTCTGCGCGCGAACCGAGGGAAAGCCGCTGGGCTCATCGGCCTGGGCGGCATCCGTGGCAAGTGGATTGGGTTGTGAGGACTCGGACATGGTCAGTTCCTGGCCGCAGCGGAACCGGCGACCGGGCCGGCCACCGCTGCAGACGTGGGGAAAAAATTAAGCCGCCGGAGCCTGCGGGCCGCTGGCGCGGCGCGCGGGCATCTTCCGCTTCTTGAAGCAGGCGCTGCGACTGGCGCCTGCCGTGGCCCGCAGGAGTGCGGGCCTGTGGCCGCACCGGCCCCGCAAGAGGCCGGTGCAGCCGTTCGATCACACCATGCCGGACTTGACCATGGTGGCGCGCAGGCTCGCGAACTCCTGGTCCACGAACTCGCCGAAGGCATCGCCGGCCAGCCACGCGGGCGTCCAGTCGTTCTTCTGCAGAGCCTCGGCCCAGGCCTTGCTCTTGGTGGCCTTCTCCAGCATGGCAACCAGCGCGTCGCGCTGGGGCTTGGTGATGCCGGGCGCGCCGTACACGCCGCGCCAGTTGCCGATCTCGACGTTGATGCCCTGCTCCTTGAGCGTGGGCACGTCCACGCCCTTCAGGCGCTGGCCCGAGGTCACGCCGATGGGCTTCATCTTGCCGGTGCTGATGTACTCGGCGAACTCGCTGAAGCCGCTGCCGCCCACGGTGACGTTGCCGCCCAGGATGGCGGAGATGGCCTCGCCGCCTCCACGGAAGGCCACGTAGTTGATCTTGGAGGGATCGACGCCGACTTCACGCGCGATCATGGCCGCCGCAATATGCTCGGTGGAGCCGCGCGAGCCGCCGCCCCACTTGACGGAGCCCGGGTCCTTCTTGAGCTGGGCGATCACCTCGGCCATGTTCTTGAAGGGCGAGTTGGCGGGCAGCACGAACACGTTGTATTCGCTGGTCAGGCGCGCCAGCGGCGTGGCCTGCGTAAGGTTCACGGGCGGCTTGCCCGTGATGATGCCGCCCAGCATGACGGCGCCCATGACCATCATGGCGTTGGGATCGCCCTTGCTGCCGTTGACGAACTGCGCAAGACCGATGGCGCCAGCGGCGCCGCCCTTGTTGTCATAGGTGACGGAAGCAGCCTGACCAGCGTCCTGCAAAGCCTTGCCCAGGGCACGGCCCGTGGTGTCCCAGCCGCCGCCGGGGTTGGCCGGCAGCATCATCTTGACGGCGACCGCAGCCTGAGCAGACAGCGGCAGGCTGCCTGCGGCGGCCAGTGCGGCCAGCGACTTCAGAAAAGTATCACGACGCATGGTTTGACTCCTTGTGTTGTAAGGCTGTCGATGATCGGTTCGCTACCTGTCAAATGGCTGTCCAAACCCCTAGGGGAATCCCTAGATCGCTCTTGGCGCGATGGCCTGCATCGCGCCCGGTGCTAACGTGCGGGCCATGCAATTGCTGCTCGTAGAAGATGACAACGCCATGCGCACCACGCTGCAGCGCACGCTGATCCGGCGCGGCATCCAGGTGGAGACGGCGGCCGACGGCCCCTCGGCCCTGGCGCAGTGGCTGGTGCGCGAGCCCGACGCCGTGGTGCTGGATTTGAGCCTGCCCGGCCTGGACGGCCTGCAGGTGCTGGAGCGTGCGCGCGGCCAGGGCCTGCGCACGCCCGTGCTCATCCTGACTGCGCGCGGCACCGTGGGCGACCGCGTGCTGGGCCTGAACGCCGGCGCGGACGACTACCTGGCCAAGCCCTTCGACCTCGACGAGCTGGAGGCCCGGCTGCGCGCCCTGCTGCGCCGCAGCAGCGACAGCTTCGCGCCCAAGCCGCCGCCCGAGACCATTGCCATGGGCGCGCTGCGCTACGACAAGACCAGCGGCGCCATCCACCGCGATGGCGAGATCATGGAGCTGACGCCCCGCGAGCTGGCCCTGATGCACGCCCTGCTGGCACGCCCCGGCCATGCCGTGGCCAAGGAACGGCTGTTCGCGCTGGTGTTTCCCGGCGAGTCCGACGTGCAGTACGAGGCCGTGGAAGTCGTCGCCTACCGGCTGCGCAAGAAGCTGTCGGGCACGGGCGTGCAACTGGTCACGCTGCGCGGCCTGGGCTATCTGCTCAAGGCCGAGTCGGCCTGACGCATTGCCGCATTCCTGCACCGCAAGCCCATGCGCGACCCCGGTCTTCCCCTTCCCGCCCCCGCCCGCGCGCGCCAGCCCTGGTCGCTGCGCCGCCAGCTGCTGACGGGCATTCTCGTACCCGTCATTCTGTTCATTGGCTTCAATACCTGGAGCCTCTACCACCAGACGCTGGCTGCGCTGAACACGGCCTATGACCGCACGCTGCTGGCATCGGCCAAGAGCATCAGCGAGCAGCTGGATGTGACGGGCTATGACGAGTCCGCCCAGTTGCATGCCATCGTTCCCTACTCGGCGCTGGAGATCTTCGAGGCCGACAACCAGAGCCGCATGTTCTACCGCGTCTCCACGCTGGACGGGGAAATGGTGTCGGGCTTTGGCGAGCTGCCCATGTGGCACGGCGTCATCCCCCAGCGCCCGCCCTACGCGGCCCTGGTCGATTTCTATGACGCACAGTTCCGCGGCCGGCCCGTGCGCATGGCCGTGCTGCTGCAGCCCGTGGCCAGCGCCAAGGGGCGCGGCATGGCCGTGATCCAGGTGGCCGAGACGCTGGAGCTGCGCGAGACCCTGGCCCTGCAGATCCTGCGCACCACGCTGGCACGCCAGGCACTGCTGGTGGCTGCCGTGGCGCTGATCGTGATCTTTGTGGTGCAGCGGGCCACCCAGCCCGTGCGCCAGCTCAGCAGTGACCTGCGCTCGCGCCCGCGCGGCGACCTGAGCCCGCTGTCGGCCCCCGCTGCGCCGCGCGAATTGCAGCCCCTGCTGGAGGCCATCAACCAGCTCATGCTGCGGCTGCGCCAGCTGCTGTCGGACCAGAAGCGCTTTGTGCGCGATGCATCGCACCAGTTGCGCACGCCGCTGGCCGTGCTCAAGGCCCAGCTGCAGTCGGCCCAGCGCGGCGATGTGCCGGCCGAGCAGGCCTTCGAGGAAATCGGCGCCACCGTGGACCGCGCCACGCGGCTGGCCAACCAGATGCTGGCGCTGGCCAAGGTCGAGCAGCTACGGCAGGAAGACAGCGCCGAGCCGGCGTCGCCCGCCCCCAGCCTGCTGGACGAAGTGGTGCGCGACGTGGCCATCGAACTGTCGCCGCTGATTGCCGAGCAGGACATCGACTTCTCCATAGACACCGAACCCTGCCCCGTGCCGGCCCATGAATGGATGCTGCGCGAGCTCACGCGCAACCTGCTGCACAACGCCATACGCCACATGCCTGCGGCCGGCAGCCTGCACATCAGCGTGCACCAGGCCGGCAGCCAGGCCGTGCTCAGCCTGCGCGACAGCGGGCCGGGCATAGACAGCGATCTGGCCCAGCGGCTGTTCCAGCCGTTCTCGGCCGGCAATGCGCGCAGCGGCTCGGGCCTGGGGCTGGCCATCTGCCACGAGATCGTGCAGACGCTGGGCGGTGCCATCGAACTGCGCAACATCTACCGGCAAGGCTTGGTCTGCGGGTTGCATGCGCACGTGGCGATTCCGCTGCAACCGGCCGCTGGCAAGCACCCCGCGCCGCGCGCACAATAACGCCATGACCGATATCGAATCCATGCGTCTGGACAAATGGCTGTGGTGCGCGCGTTTCTACAAGACGCGCAGCCTGGCGGTAGAAGAGATCGGCAAGGGTCGCATCACCGTCAACGGAGCCCTGGTCAAGCCCGCGCGCGAGGTGCGCTGCGGCGACACCGTGGCGCTGCGCCAGGGCCAGATTCCGCGCACCGTGGTCATTCGTGGCCTGTCCGGCATGCGCGGCCCCGCGCCTGTGGCCCAGGCCCTGTACGAAGAAACCGCCGCCAGCCTGGCCGAGCGGGAGCGCCTGGCCGAGCAGCGCCGGCTGGCGCCCGAGCCCGCCAGCAGCATTGCCGACCAGCACGACGGCCGCCCCACCAAGCGCGACCGCCGCCAGATCGACCAGGTGCGCGAGCGCGGCAGCTGGGACAGCCGCTGGAGCGCATCCATCGACGACCTGGACCGGCGCTGAATCCCGCGGCCCTGCCCGCCTCACGCCTCTTCCAGCAAAAAGGCCATGCGCAACCGCTGCGCATGGCCTTTTCTCATGGGTTTGCGGGCGCAGACCCCTGCGGCGTTCAGACCACCTGGTCCTTGGCCGGTGCGTCGTCCCCCTGCGCACGCGGCAGGATGAGGTTCATCACCATGGCGGCCATGGCCCCCACGGTCACGGCCGAGCCCAGCAGGTACTGCAGCATGTCGGGCAGGGTCTGGACCCAGTCCTTGGGGGCCAGCGTCGCGAAGAAGGAGCAGATGATGGGCACGCCCACCACCAGCATGGCGCGCTCGTCCAGGCGCACATGGCGCAGGATGCGGATGCCCGCCATGGCAATGGTCACGCAGACCACGGCGAACATGCCGCCGATCACGGGCGAGGGAATGGCCGCAATCAGCGCCGAGAACTTGCCCAGGAAGCCCAGGCAGGCCAGCACCAGGCCGGCTGCAATGAAAACCATGCGGCTGGCCACGCCGGTGATGGAGATCACGCCCGCATTGGTGGAGTAGCCGGTGACGGGCGTGGCGCCTATCAGGGCGGCCACGCTGCAGCTCAGGCCCTCTCCCACGGCGCCACGGTCGAGCTGGCGGCTGGTGATGGGCTGGTTGATCACGGCCGAGACCGCAAACCAAGTGCCCGTGGTTTCCGCCATGACCACCAGATAGATCACGACAAAGGTCAGCACGGCAGGCAGGCTGAACTGCAGCGGGTAGTCGATGCCGGCCAGCTTGGGCAGCGTCAGCCAGGGCGCATCCGCAACCGGCTGCCAGGCGAACAGGTCCATGGCCCAGGCCACGGCCGTGCCGCCGGCCAGTGCGATGATCACCGACGACAGGCGCATCCAGCGGCCCAGCCGGTTGTCAAAGCGCAGGCCCAGCATCATGGCCGCGATCAGTAGCGCCGCCGACACCGAAGCCAGGGCAATGGACTGGTTGACCGTCATGCCGCCGTGGACAGAGAACACGTTGGCGCTGAGCGCAATCGGCAGCAGCGACAGCCCCACCACGAGGATGATGGTGCCGCCGACGATGGGCGGCACCAGCCAGCGGATCACGCGGTGGAACCAGCCCAGCGCACCCAGTGCGATGACGATCAGCGCTCCCGGAATCAGCGCGCCATAGACCGCTCCCATGCCGCCGAAGCCACCGCCCGCGCCAAAGGCCACGGCCAGGATGGCACCCAGCGGAATGTAGGAAGGCCCTTGCGCAACAGGCATGCGCATGCACCAGGCGGTCTGGATCAGCGTGCCCACGCCTGCGGCAAGAAAGGTGGACTGGATCATGGACGCCGCATCGGCTTGCGACAGCGCCAGGGCCGAGGCAATGATGAAGGGCACGACATACACGTCCATGGCCATCACATGCTGCAGGCCCAGCAACAGGGCCTGTGACAGCGAGACGCGGTCGTCGGGGCGGGCGATCAGGCGCCCTTCGTAGGAGGAGGTCGGTTCGGTCATGGGACGGAAAAATGCGGAAAACGGCCGCAGCCTAAAGACTGCGGCGCTCAGACAGCAGTGACAGCGCTGACCGCGCTGGCGGCCTGGCGCCGGTGCACGCACTCGCCCTGCACCCAGGTGCTGGCCACATTGGCGCGCGTGGCGTGGTGGATGATCTTTTGCAGAATGTCAGCCGGGCCATCCGCGCCGGGCCAGATCTGGACATTGGAGTCAGGCCCCTGGCAGTCGATGGCCAGGACGTCCATGGCGTGGCCGGGCTCGATGCGGCCAATGGGCAGGTCCAGCGCATCGCCCCCCGCCGCCGTGGCCAGCCACAGCGCAAAGACGTGGTCGATGCGGGCCTGAACGCCCTGCCCCGCCCTGCCGCGCTGCGAAGCGCCCAGGGCCGGGTCCACCCCCTCATGCAAGGCCAGCGAGGCCGTCATGGCGTGGCGGCAGGCATCGAACATGCTGGGGCTGTAGCCGCCCGAGATGTCCGTGGCCAGCCCCATGCCCAACCCCTGCGAGCGGCCGCTGCGGGCCGGGAACACGCTGTTGGCGAAATAGAAGTTGGACAGAGGGCAATGCGCTACCGAGGCGCCCGTGCGCGCCATCAGTGCCACGTCATCGGCCGTGAGGAAGTTGGCATGGGCCACGACCGTGCGGCGCGTGAGCAGGCCGAAATCATGCAGCGCATGCGCATCGGTGCGGCCCTGGCGTTCCAGCACATGGGCATGCGCCCAGTCGCTCTCGGAGCAATGGGTTTGCACATGGGCGCCGGTGCGTCCAGCCAGGTCGCCCAGGCCGCGCAGCAGCTCGTCGGTGCACGAAGGAATGAAGCGCGGCGTGATCACCGGCAGCACGCGCTGCTGCGCGTTGTCCGGATGCTGGCGCAGCCAGTCGATGAAGCGCGCCGTCTCGGCAATGCCTTCGGCGGCGCTGGCGTCCTTGTAGTACGGGGGGCATTGCGACGGCTCGTCCATCGCCACCTTGCCCACCAGGGCGCGCTGGCCCAGGGCCAGGCAGCGTTCGGCCAGCACCTGGTTGCCCACGGCGTGGATGGTGCCGAAGTACATGGCCGTCGTCGTGCCATTGGCCAGCAGCGTGTGCACCACGCTGTCGTAGACCGAAGTGGCAAAGCCGGCATCGCCGTAGCGCGCTTCCAGGGGAAAGGTGTACTCCTGCAGCCAGGTTTCCAGCGGCACATCCAGGGCCTTGCCGCTTTGCGGCCATTGCGGTGCATGCACATGCAGGTCCACCATGCCGGGCAAAAGGTACTGGCCTTCGGGCAGGCGCTGCAGCGTGCCTGCGGCCGCATGCGCGGCCTCCAGAGCGGCGCGGCGGGGATCACCGCGCTCCAGCACGGCATCGATCATGCCGCGGCCATCCACCACGATCAGCACGTCCTGCTGGATGCGCAGCGCATCCGGCACGGGCGCATCGAAAGCAGTGCACAACAGGGCCCAGCCCCTGCCAGGGTCAGCACAATTCATCATGGACACGCGGCCCCCTGCCTCACTTGGCCTTGAGCTTGGCCAGGTCCTCGGCCGTCAACCACCGCCACTGGCCCGGCTGCAGGTCCTCGGTGAGCTCCAGCTCGCCGATCTTCCAGCGATGCAGGCCCTCGACGCGGTTGCCAACGGCCGCGATCATGCGCTTGACCTGGTGGTACTTGCCTTCGGTCAGCGTGAGGTCCAGCACATGCTCGCTCACCTGCTCGCAGGCAGCGGCCTTGACGGGCTTGGGGTCATCGTCGAGCACCACGCCGTCGAGCAGGCGCTGCACCTGGCCGGCATCGACCGGATGCTTGGTGGTCACGCGATAGATCTTGGGCACATGCTTCTTGGGCGAGCTCATGCGGTGGATGAACTGGCCGTCATCGCTGAGCAGCAGCAGGCCCGTCGTGTCCTGGTCCAGCCGTCCCACGGCCTGCACGCCCTGCACGGCACCCTTGTTCGGGCGCAGCCGCAGCGGCAAGGGCAAAAGCGAGTAAATGCTCGGATAGGTCGACGGTTTTTGCGAGCACTCCGTGCCCGCAGGCTTGTGCAACAGCACATAGCCCAGCGCGTGATAGGCCCACTCCACACCCTGCACGCGATAGCGCAGGCCTTCAGGATCGATGTCCTGCGTGGAGTCGAGGCAACGCACCCAGTCATTGGCCTCGGTGTCCCACAGTTCCACCCAGCCCTGCTGGACCAGTCCGGAACACACGCGGCGGATGCCGAACCCTTGGGAATACAGAATGTCTTGCAGTTGCATGTTCATCTTTCAAGCCGTCTGCGCCCACCATGGCGCACGCACATCGCGCAGGCGACGATACAAGTACTTCTGCGCAAACAAGCAAAAAACCCCGTAGCTTTGGGCTACGGGGTTTCTTGGGCTGTAAGAGCCTGACGATGACCTACTTTCACACGGGAACCCGCACTATCATCGGCGCAAAGTCGTTTCACTGTCCTGTTCGGGATGGGAAGGAGTGGTACCAACTTGCTATGGTCATCAGGCATAACTTGTTGTCATGCTGCTCACGGAGCAACACAACGAATTCATAGAGTCTGTAAATCAGCTTTGTATTTTGACTGCGCCTTACTTGGCATAACCACCTTGATGATCACGTCATCAAAGTTATAGGGTCAAGCCTCACGAGCAATTAGTACTGGTTAGCTTAACGCATTACTGCGCTTCCACACCCAGCCTATCAACGTCCTGGTCTTGAACGACTCTTCAGGGGGCTCAAGGCCCCGGCAGATCTCATCTTGAAACGAGTTTCCCGCTTAGATGCTTTCAGCGGTTATCTCTTCCACACTTAGCTACTCGGCAATGCCACTGGCGTGACAACCGATACACCAGAGGTGTGTCCACTCCGGTCCTCTCGTACTAGGAGCAGGCTTCCTCAAATCTGCAGCGCCCACGGAAGATAGGGACCAAACTGTCTCACGACGTTTTAAACCCAGCTCACGTACCTCTTTAAATGGCGAACAGCCATACCCTTGGGACCGACTACAGCCCCAGGATGAGATGAGCCGACATCGAGGTGCCAAACACCGCCGTCGATATGAACTCTTGGGCGGTATCAGCCTGTTATCCCCAGAGTACCTTTTATCCGTTGAGCGATGGCCCTTCCATACAGAACCACCGGATCACTATGTCCTGCTTTCGCATCTGCTCGACTTGTCAGTCTCGCAGTTAAGCACGCTTATGCCATTGCACTATCGTCACGATGTCCGACCGTAACTAGCGTACCTTCGAACTCCTCCGTTACGCTTTGGGAGGAGACCGCCCCAGTCAAACTGCCTACCATGCACTGTCCCCGATCCCGATAAGGGACCTGGGTTAGAACCTCAAACGCACCAGGGTGGTATTTCAACGTCGGCTCCATGAGAACTAGCGTCCTCACTTCAAAGCCTCCCACCTATCCTACACAGATCCGTTCAAAATCCAATACAAAGCTACAGTAAAGGTTCATGGGGTCTTTCCGTCTTTCCGCGGGGAGATTGCATCATCACAAACATTTCAACTTCGCTGAGTCTCTGGAGGAGACAGTGTGGCCATCGTTACGCCATTCGTGCAGGTCGGAACTTACCCGACAAGGAATTTCGCTACCTTAGGACCGTTATAGTTACGGCCGCCGTTTACTGGGACTTCAATCAAGAGCTTGCACCCCATCATTTAATCTTCCAGCACCGGGCAGGCGTCACACCCTATACGTCCACTTTCGTGTTTGCAGAGTGCTGTGTTTTTATTAAACAGTCGCAGCCACCGATTTTTTGCAACCGCTTTGGGCTCCCTTTGTTCAAGTTCACCTACTTGCGGCATACCTTCTCCCGAAGTTACGGTATCAATTTGCCGAGTTCCTTCTCCAGAGTTCTCTCAAGCGCCTTAGAATACTCATCTCGCGCACCAGTGTCGGTTTGCGGTACGGTCGTGTGTAGCTGAAGCTTAGTGGCTTTTCCTGGAAGCAGGGTATCACTCACTTCGTCTGCAAGCAGACTCGTTATCACCCCTCATCTAAGCCCGGCGGATTTGCCTACCAGGCACGACTACAGGCTTGAACCAACATATCCAACAGTTGGCTGAGCTAACCTTCTCCGTCCCCACATCGCACTACACATCGGTACAGGAATATTGACCTGTTTCCCATCAGCTACGCATCTCTGCCTCGCCTTAGGGGCCGACTCACCCTACGCCGATGAACGTTGCGTAGGAAACCTTGCGCTTACGGCGAGGGGGCTTTTCACCCCCTTTAACGCTACTCATGTCAGCATTCGCACTTCTGATACCTCCAGCACCCGTTACCAGGCACCTTCACAGGCTTACAGAACGCTCTCCTACCACTTGCAATAAATTGCAAATCCGCAGCTTCGGTAACTGGCTTAGCCCCGTTACATCTTCCGCGCAGGACGACTCGATCAGTGAGCTATTACGCTTTCTTTAAATGATGGCTGCTTCTAAGCCAACATCCTGACTGTTTTAGCCTTCCCACTTCGTTTCCCACTTAGCCAATTTTAGGGACCTTAGCTGGCGGTCTGGGTTGTTTCCCTCTTGAGTCCGGACGTTAGCACCCGGTGCTCTGTCTCCCAAGCTGTACTCTGCGGTATTCGGAGTTTGCATAGGTTTGGTAAGTCGCCATGACCCCCTAGCCTAAACAGTGCTCTACCCCCGCAGGTAATACTTGAGGCACTACCTAAATAGTTTTCGGAGAGAACCAGCTATTTCCAAGTTTGTTTAGCCTTTCACCCCTATCCACAGCTCATCCGCTAGTTTTGCAACACTAGTCGGTTCGGACCTCCAGTACCTGTTACGGCACCTTCATCCTGGCCATGGATAGATCACTTGGTTTCGGGTCTACACCCAGCGACTGGACGCCCTATTCGGACTCGATTTCTCTACGGCTCCCCTATTCGGTTAACCTTGCCACTGAATGTAAGTCGCTGACCCATTATACAAAAGGTACGCAGTCACCCTTGCGGGCTCCTACTTTTTGTAAGCATGCGGTTTCAGGATCTATTTCACTCCCCTCCCGGGGTTCTTTTCGCCTTTCCCTCACGGTACTGGTTCACTATCGGTCGATGATGAGTATTTAGCCTTGGAGGATGGTCCCCCCATATTCAGACAGGGTTTCTCGTGCCCCGCCCTACTTTTCTCTAGCTCAGTACCACCAGTCGGTTTTCACATACAGGGCTATCACCTACTATGGCCGGACTTTCCATTCCGTTTTGTTAACCGTCTGACTATCACTAGAAGGCTCTTCCGATTTCGCTCGCCACTACTTTCGGAATCTCGGTTGATGTCTTTTCCTCTGGGTACTTAGATGTTTCAGTTCTCCAGGTTCGCCTCGCATACCTATGTATTCAGTATGCGATACCCTTGCGGGTGGGTTTCCCCATTCAGAAATCTCCGGATCAAAGCTAATTTGCCAGCTCCCCGAAGCTTATCGCAGGCTATCACGTCTTTCGTCGC
>NZ_JAELTK010000299.1:0-314 GCF_016428765.1 Delftia sp. ASV31 | reverse complement strand
CCCCCCCCCCCCCCCCCCCCCCCCCCCCCCCCCCCCCCCCCCCCCCCCCCCCCCCCCCCCCCCCCCCCCCCCCCCCCCCCCCCCCCCCCCCCCCCCCCCCCCCCCCCCCCTTTTTAATGACCCGGCGCCCACCGAGATCTACACTGTTCGCATTTCGTCGGCAGCGTCAGATGTGTATAAGAGACAGGCCTCAGGGCCTTGAAGTGGATGTGCTTCCAGCCCGCGCTGGCGGGCGTGATGTCGGTGACGACGCGGCCGGGCGCGGCCTTGACGAGAAGGCTCATTGGGAGACCTTCGCCCTCACGGGCTGCGGT
>NZ_JAELTK010000298.1:0-314 GCF_016428765.1 Delftia sp. ASV31 | reverse complement strand
CGTGCGGTAGTTGTCCGTGCAGTCCAGCACCAGGCTGGCCTGGGGCACGAGCTCGTCGAGCAGGGCGTCGTCGGCGCGCTGCTGACGGCAGTCGATGCGGATGCCGGGGTTGATGGCGTGCACGGCCTGTCTCTTATACACATCTGACGCTGCCGACGAAATGCGAACAGTGTAGATCTCGGTGGTGGGCGTATCATTAAAAAGGGGGGGGGGGGGGGGGGGGGGGGGGGGGGGGGGGGGGGGGGGGGGGGGGGGGGGGGGGGGGGGGGGGGGGGGGGGGGGGGGGGGGGGGGGGGGGGGGGGGGGGGGGGGGG
>NZ_JAELTK010000297.1:0-314 GCF_016428765.1 Delftia sp. ASV31 | reverse complement strand
CCCCCCCCCCCCCCCCCCCCCCCCCCCCCCCCCCCCCCCCCCCCCCCCCCCCCCCCCCCCCCCCCCCCCCCCCCCCCCCCCCCCCCCCCCCCCCCCCCCCCCCCCCCCCCCTTTTTAATGATCCGCCCACCACCGAGATCTACACTGTTCGCATTTCGTCGGCAGCGTCAGATGTGTATAAGAGACAGGGCCAGCGCTGCACGAGCTCGGCCACCAGCGCATCCAGCGCGGCGAAAGAACCTATCGGATGCGGCCCCAGCGAGGGCTCGCCGGCCAGCCAGCCCGCGCAGGTCCATACCGCGTCTGCGCTCCCG
>NZ_JAELTK010000296.1:0-314 GCF_016428765.1 Delftia sp. ASV31 | reverse complement strand
CCGGCCGGCACGCCGCGCTTGCCCGCAAAGTACACGCGCCGCTGGTACAGCTGCGGCCACAGCGTGGCCAGCTGGGCCTGCACGGCGGCCTCATCGGCACCGATGCAGACATAGCGCGCCAGCGATGCTGTCTCTTATACACATCTGACGCTGCCGACGAAATGCGAACAGTGTAGATCTCGGTGGGCGCCGGATCATTAAAGAGGGGGGGGGGGGGGGGGGGGGGGGGGGGGGGGGGGGGGGGGGGGGGGGGGGGGGGGGGGGGGGGGGGGGGGGGGGGGGGGGGGGGGGGGGGGGGGGGGGGGGGGGGGGGG
>NZ_JAELTK010000295.1:0-314 GCF_016428765.1 Delftia sp. ASV31 | reverse complement strand
TGGCATACCGATGCCACCGCAACTCGCCTTGTGCTTTCGCAAGCCGGCCACGGGCACGCCACGGACACGCCACACGTACGCCGCAGGTACGATGGCGCCATGCCCTCCACGCCCGACATGCCCCACCCTGTCTCTTATACACATCTGACGCTGCCGACGAAATGCGAACAGTGTAGATCTCGGTGGGCGCCGGATCATTAAAAAAGGGGGGGGGGGGGGGGGGGGGGGGGGGGGGGGGGGGGGGGGGGGGGGGGGGGGGGGGGGGGGGGGGGGGGGGGGGGGGGGGGGGGGGGGGGGGGGGGGGGGGGGGGGGG
>NZ_JAELTK010000294.1:0-314 GCF_016428765.1 Delftia sp. ASV31 | reverse complement strand
CCCCCCCCCCCCCCCCCCCCCCCCCCCCCCCCCCCCCCCCCCCCCCCCCCCCCCCCCCCCCCCCCCCCCCCCCCCCCCCCCCCCCCCCCCCCCCCCCCCCCCCCCCCCCCTTTTTAATGATCCGCCGCCCACCGAGATCTACACTGTTCGCATTTCGTCGGCAGCGTCAGATGTGTATAAGAGACAGGACCTGGATCGTGCCCTTCGCGGCCGGCGGACCCACGGACGCCATGGCGCGCGACATCGCCCAGCGCACCAGCACCCAGCTGGGCCAGCAGATCATCATCGAGAACGTTCCGGGTGCGGGCGGCACC
>NZ_JAELTK010000293.1:0-314 GCF_016428765.1 Delftia sp. ASV31 | reverse complement strand
GCCGCTGCAATCTCTGCTAGCAGCACGCGAGCGGTTGCTGCGGGAGCTCCAGCAAGGGCTGGGTGCCAGCGAGCGGCGCTTTTTGCTGTCGCTGGCCGCAGGAGCGCCCGATTGGCCGGCGCTGGACCTGTCTCTTATACACATCTGACGCTGCCGACGAAATGCGAACAGTGTAGATCTCGGTGGGCGCCGTATCATTAAAAAAGGGGGGGGGGGGGGGGGGGGGGGGGGGGGGGGGGGGGGGGGGGGGGGGGGGGGGGGGGGGGGGGGGGGGGGGGGGGGGGGGGGGGGGGGGGGGGGGGGGGGGGGGGGGG
>NZ_JAELTK010000292.1:0-314 GCF_016428765.1 Delftia sp. ASV31 | reverse complement strand
CCCCCCCCCCCCCCCCCCCCCCCCCCCCCCCCCCCCCCCCCCCCCCCCCCCCCCCCCCCCCCCCCCCCCCCCCCCCCCCCCCCCCCCCCCCCCCCCCCCCCCCCCCCCCCTTTTTAATGCTCCGGCGCCCACCGAGATCTACACTGTTCGCATTTCGTCGGCAGCGTCAGATGTGTATAAGAGACAGCCTTGGTGGTGTGGGCGAGCAGGCCGTCCTCTTCCATGATGCGGATGGTTTCGATGCCCGCGCGCATGGCCAGCGGATTGCCGCCGAAGGTGGAGCCATGGTTGCCCGGCTGCAGCACGGTGGCCGC
>NZ_JAELTK010000291.1:0-314 GCF_016428765.1 Delftia sp. ASV31 | reverse complement strand
CGATCAGCGCATCCAGTACCTGGCCCACAGGGGCGCCGGCCGTGCCGCCGAGCAGGTCGCCAACGGTGTTTTGCACCGTGGTGACAAGGCCGTCGCCGCTGCCTGTGCCGCCGCCCGGAACCAGGCCTGTCTCTTATACACATCTGACGCTGCCGACGAAATGCGAACAGTGTAGATCTCGGTGGTGGCCGGATCATTAAAAAGGGGGGGGGGGGGGGGGGGGGGGGGGGGGGGGGGGGGGGGGGGGGGGGGGGGGGGGGGGGGGGGGGGGGGGGGGGGGGGGGGGGGGGGGGGGGGGGGGGGGGGGGGGGGGG
>NZ_JAELTK010000290.1:0-314 GCF_016428765.1 Delftia sp. ASV31 | reverse complement strand
CCCCCCCCCCCCCCCCCCCCCCCCCCCCCCCCCCCCCCCCCCCCCCCCCCCCCCCCCCCCCCCCCCCCCCCCCCCCCCCCCCCCCCCCCCCCCCCCCCCCCCCCCCCCCCTTTTTACTGATCCGGCGACCACCGAGATCTACACTGTTCGCATTTCGTCGGCAGCGTCAGATGTGTATAAGAGACAGGGAGAAGGTCTCGCTGGCCAATGCCGGCATCGGCGCCGTCTCCCAGCTGTGCGGCATGCTGTTCATGCACCAGGCGGGCGTCAAGCTCACCACCGTGCCCTACAAGGGCGCAGGCCCGGCCATGAAC